>DATAOM010000046.1:0-9008 GCA_036265775.1 Ktedonobacterales bacterium
GAAAGTTTAGCGTGCCACTGCTTACGCCTGGAGTAGCGGGCGCGCCACCACTCGACGCGATCCTGCCGGGCCAGGGGGCGCTATTTGTGTGGAGCGCGCTGACCGTGCTCGGCATACCGCTGGCGGCGCTAGCCTGGATGCGCGTGGGTAAGTCCATCGCCTGGCTGATCGTTACTGGCTACGGGCTGTGGCTCGCGGTGACCTTGACTCTCTCGATTACCTCAGCGCAGTACCTCCTGCAATCTTCAAGCATTGTAGTTCAGGAGCCAGGTACTGGGAGCGACATCATACGCATTGGTATCATGGACGCCCGTGATCCCTGGGTTGGCCTTTGGCTGTCGGCAGTCGCGCTGCTGATTTGTCTGACGGGACTCTGGTTGTTGATCTCGGCCGTGCTTCGCGCCGCTCCTTCTGTAGAGCTGTTGGCGACCAGGCCGCGACCGACCGCGCAGACACCGGGCGCGGGAACGCTCACGTTTGGGCTCGTCCTGTGGGCGGTGGGATTCCTCTGGATGGCGTGGGCCTCACTCGGCTGCCCATCGTTCGTGCTGGTCTCTGCAACGTGCAAAGGCATCACCGCCGACGGCGCGATGGTCTACGCCATCTCACGCTTCGGGGAAATCGTGGCGTCAGGGGGCGGGGTCATTGGTCTAGATCCACTCGTGGGAGAGTACGCGATCAGCATCCTACTTACCGTCGGCGCGCTCTTCATCGGCATTGGCGTCTGGCGGCGCGGAGTCTCCGCCGCGCTGTGTGGCTGGGCGACGATCTGGTTGATAGTCGCGGCAGCGTTTGCCACGCTTGCCTGGTACGGCGTTAGTCTGGTGGTCAACAATCCTGCCATCGCAAGAACCACTGGCGGACCATGGCGCGGCGAGTCGGGCATTCTCTTCACCGCAGGCGCGCTGCTGATCTGCCTCGTCGGCGTCGGGTTGCTGTGGTTCGCGCTGCTCTTCCACCGCACGCAAGCAAGTCCAGGCTAACAGCGTACTGGAGACGCTTTGCAGAAGAAGTCATAGAATGGTTGTTGTAAAGTTATGCATGTCGAAACCATCTTTATCCCAGTAGTCAGTGTCATTACGCCCGCGCAGAGAATTGAAGTAATGGATGCCCTATTGCTGAGGACGGAGCATGGCGGCGGAATTGCTATTAATCGAGTAATCATGAGTGTCCAGCCCAGGTCAACAGTGATCTGGGCTGGTATAAGTTGAGCTACCCTTACATAGCCTGCTCTTCCAATGAAGTCGCATAGTTATGACTGCCATCGCTATCGGAAAAGAGACGACGATTAAGAGTAGCAGCCAGGGCTACCGCGACGAGCGCTGGCGTGAACAGCAATACGGTCCAGTGCGGACCAAGGATTTCTAGTGATACACCACAGAGAGCCAACCCAATGGGCGGTGTGCCCAGGGCTACCAGACGATATGCGCTATTGACTCGTCCCTGAAGGTTGTCTGGAATACGAGCGCTGCGGTAGCTGAACTGGGCAACATCGTAGATGGGATCGATGATGCCAATGGTCAAGGCTACGCCTCCCACTTCAATTAAGGATTGCGCGAGAGCAAGAAGGGGCCAGACCAGCGCGAACAGCCAGCACGACCCCGCAATCACGAGTGCAAGAGACAACCGCGTTCCCAGCCACCCACTTACCAGCGAGCCAATGAGGCACCCTACTCCTACGGTGGTAATCAATAGGCCGATGTCTGCCGCCGGTACGTTTAGACTTCCGGCTAGCACCATCAGCACGAGGGTGCTGCATTCAGGAAAGATGAAATTCACTCCGCCCGTAAGAAAGGCGAGCATGCGCAGATTTGGATGCTGCCTCAGCCAGGCTAACCCTTCACCTATTCGCGCCCACAAGGTCTGACCTGGCGCCTCGCGCTTTTCTTGAAAGCGAGTCCTCATGAGAGTCAGTGTCAGAGCAGAGATGCCATAGGAAATCGCATCCGTGACAAAGGGTAGGGTTCGCGCAATGCTGAAGAGTAGACCTCCTAGTGGAGATCCCAAAAGTTGCGCAAAACTGCTCACTGTTGCGCTCTGCGCAGTCGCTTGTGGCAGATCTTCACGCGCAACGACACGAGGCAGCGCAGCCGCCTCCGCCAAGTCAAAGAAGACGTACAGCGTACCTTCGATAAACGCTGTAGTGTATAACTGGGGAATCGTAAGCCACCCACCCATGTAGGCAATGGGAATACTTGCGAGACTCAACGCGCGACCAATATCACAGGCGATCATTACTCGTTTGCGATCCCAACGATCGATCAGAGCGCCAGCCGGTAGTCCAAACAGAAAATACGGTAACGCACGCAGCGCTCCAGCAAAGCCGGCCTGCGCGGCAGAGCCAGTAAACAGCAGCATGAAGAGCGGAAACGCCAATTGCGAGATGTTTGTTCCAAGCGCAGAGACCGCCTGACCGCTGGTCAGGAGACGATAATCGCGATTGCGCCAGAGGCGAGAAGAAAACATGACACAAGCTGCCCATTCCATGGAGCAAAGCACGCCAAAGAGGCGCATCCTATCGGATGCGCGAGGGTGCGTAGTGAGACCATGGCGAATGGAAACAGCAAGAGGGATAGTGCCACAGTAACGCCAATGCGGCGTCTACATGGACACCAAGGGGACGTCTAAAGAGGGAACTGCTGCGCTTGCAGACGCCAGGCTCACGCAGCGGAACGGACTGGAGTGGTGTGCATAGCGCGCATTGTAACTGCGCCTCTTCGGATTGTCAAACGACAATAGCGCGACTTCTTTCACGTACCATCCAACAAAAAGGAAAGAGCGTCCGTTCAGGCCGCCACCCCTACCAAAGGACTGATCCTTGTCGTCGCTGACACACTATGCTCCAGGATTGTGAATTGGCGCAATACGGAGCGTCAGCCGTCGCCAATGTGATATGCTCATCCATGAGTCGCTTGCCAGTCAGATGATCTGAGATGCTGCGTATTGTCGGTGAAGCCGGTATTCACCCGTGCGGCGCAAGCGACGACGAGCGATGAGAAGGATAGCATGACCGCGCCTGATATCACGACGACAGCACGGCCCGTTCGCACCCGTTTCGCGCCCAGCCCGACGGGCTTTCCACATATCGGCAACTACCGCACTGCGCTCTATGCCTGGCTGCTGGCGCGGCATCACGGCGGCCAGTTTCTCCTGCGCATCGAGGATACTGACCAGAAGCGCTTCGTTCCCGGCTCGCTGGAGGCGATTCTGGAGGGGCTGCGCTGGCTCGGCCTCACGTGGGATGAGGGGCCAGATGTTGGTGGCGCGTATGGCCCGTACACGCAGTCCGAGCGGCTCGATATCTACCGCGAGCGCGCCGAGTGGCTGATCGAGCATGGTCACGCCTATCGCTGCTACTGCACGGAGGAGCGGCTGGAGCAGTTGCGTGCCGAGCAGACCGCGCGCAAGGAGCCGACGGGCTACGACCGCCACTGCCGCTTCCTGACCGCCGATAAGCGCGCCGCACGCGAGGCCGAGGGCCTGCGCTCGGTGATACGCTTCGCCGCGCCGCTGGAGGGCGAGACGGTCTGGCGCGATGCGCTGCGTGGCGAGATCACCGTACAGAATCGTACGCTCGACGACATGGTGCTGCTCAAGTCCGACGGCTACCCGACCTACAACTTCGCCAACATCGTGGACGACCACCTGATGGCGATCTCGCACGTCATTCGCGGCGAGGAGTATATTCCCAGCGCACCACGCTACGCGCAGGTCTATCGCGCCTTTGGCTGGGAGGAGCCGGAGATCGTTCATGTCGGGCTGATCCTCTCCACCGACCGGCAGAAGCTCTCCAAGCGCCACGGGGCGCTGCCGCTGCTGGAGTACCGTGACGAGGGCTATTTGCCGGAGGCGGTGGTCAACTTCCTGGCGACGCTCGGCTGGGCGTATGATGGACAGACCGACATCTTCACGCTCGACGAGGCCGTGCAAGCGTTCACGCTGGAGCGCATCGGCGTCTCTCCCTCGGTCTTCGACCGAGGGAGGCTCGACTGGATGAATGGTGTCTATATCCGGGCGCTGAAGCCTGAGGAGTTGGTGGAGCGGGCGATGCCATTTCTGCTCGCGGGGTTGCCGGAGGACGCGCGCGAGATTGATCGCGAGTACGCCGCGCGGGTGATCGCGCTGGATCAGGAGCGGCTGAAGACGCTGGCCGACGCGCCACGCCTGACCTCATTCTTCTTCGTGGAGCAGCCGGAGTACGATCCGGCGCTGCTGCTGACGAAGGGGCTCGACGCCGAGCGCGCCAGTGTCGCGCTGGAGGTGCTGATTGATCGTTTCGCGGCGCTGGAGGACTGGTCGCATGAGGCGCTGCTCGCCACGCTGGATGGCGTCGTGACGGAGCTTGGCTTTCTCCGCACGAAGGGCGATGGGACGCAGGTTCCCGACCGCACGCCGATCTTCATGCTGGTGCGCGTCGCGATCAGCGGTCGCAAGGAGACGCCTGGGCTGCCGGAGACGCTGGCCGTCCTCGGTAAAGCGCGCGCGCTCAAACGCCTGAAAACGGCGCGGGCCAGGCTGCAACCGGCGGTAGTGTAGCCCGCGAGCGATCCTGTATTTGCTAGTAGAGCGCCGGACTTGACCGGCGCTTTTTCGTGGCGACTTTGGCCGAAGTGGCGAGCAGGCGTGCTAGACTATCGGCGGCTATCAGAGAATTGACGAGGAGATCACACAGATGTCGGATGAGCGAGAGTACCGGATAGAGAAGCTGGAGGCGCTGCGTGCGGCGGGGATCGAGCCGTATCCCACGCGCAGCGAGCGCGACACCACGGCGGCGGAGGCGCTGGACCGCTTCGATGTCCTACAGGACAAGACGATCACGCTGGCCGGGCGGCTGATGCAGTTGCGCGAGATGGGCAAGGCCGCGTTCGCGCACATCGAAGATGGCTCCGGGCGCATCCAGATCTACATCAAGCGCGATGTCGTCGGCGAGGAGGCGTTCGCGCTGCTCAAGAAGCTCGATTTGAGCGACATCATCGAGGCAACGGGAACGCTCTTCATCACGCGCACCGGCGAGAAGACGCTCAACGTCGAGCGCTACCGGCTGCTGGCGAAGTCGCTGACGCCGCTGCCGGCCAAGGGCGCGGAGGGCGCGCTGAAGCTCAGCGACGACGAGACGCGCTACCGCCGCCGCTACCTGGACCTGATCGCCAACCGTGAGACGGAGCTACCGATCTTCGTCGCGCGCGGCAAGATCCTGGCGGCAATGCGTGATTTCCTCAACGCGCGCGGCTTCCTGGAGGTCGAGACGCCGATCCTCCAGCCGCTCTTCGGCGGCGCCTCGGCGCGCCCGTTCGTGACGCACCACAACACGCTCGACCGCGACCTGTATTTGCGCATCGCGCTCGAACTCTATCTGAAGCGGCTGATCGTTGGCGGCATCGAGCGCGTCTACGAGATTGGGCGCAACTTTCGCAACGAGGGCATTGACCGCAGCCACAATCCCGAGTTCACGATGATGGAGCTGTATCAGGCGTACGCCGACTACGAGGAGATGATGCGCCTTGTCGAGGAGTTGTATTCCTACATCGCTCTGAAGGCGCTTGGCTCGATGAAGTTCAGTTATCTCGGCGTCGAGTTGGACTTGACGCCGCCGTGGCAGCGCATCAGCCTGCGCGCGGCCATCGCCGAGCATGCGGGGATTGACTTCGAGCAGTATCCGACGCGTGATGAGCTGGCCAAGGCGATGCGCGCGAAGGGCTACGAGGTGGATCCAAAGCTGGGGCGCGGCAAGCTGATCGACGCGCTGCAAGGCGTGGTCGTCAAGGGTGAGGGAGCGAAGATCAAGGGTCCCGTCTTCCTCTACGACTATCCCGTGGACCTGCTGCCGCTGGCCAAGCGCAAGCCCGGCGCGCCGGATATCGTCGAGGCGTTTCAGGCGTATGCGGGCGGGATCGAGCTAGGCAAGGCATTCACCGAACTCAACGATCCGCTCGACCAGCGGGCGCGCTTCGAGGATCAGACAAGGCAGCACACGGGCGGCGACGAGGAGACGCAGGCGCTCGACGAGGACTTCATCGAGGCGCTTGAGGTCGGCATGCCGCCGACCGGAGGCTTTGGCGGCGGGATCGACCGGCTGACGATGCTGCTGACGGACCAGTCCTCGATCCGTGAGGTGATTCTGTTCCCGACGCTGCGCGAGCAGAAGCAGCAGTAACAAAACTACGGGAATGTACGTAGGTATGGCAGGGAATGAAAGCGAGCGCGTATCGCTCGCCACAACAGACAATCAGGCGCTGGAGAGGCGCATCCCAACGGCCCCGCGAGCCAGAAAGCCGGGGCAATTGGGCGGCGTGTCCCTTGACACTGCCCTGGAGGCTGTTTATACTCCCCGCAGACGCATGTGGCGCCATCTCGCGCACACGAGCAAACGGGCTAGCGCGCATCCCAGCACTTTTCGGGTACGCGGTATCGCCAATTCATCGCTCGTCGGACGTGATCCATCGTGTATGCCCGTTTCCTGGCTTCGGTGGTGGTAGGGCTGGCAGGGAGTTGAGCCAATGACCGTGCGCTATGGATTGCCACTCACCTCGCAACAGCGGAGGACACAGCAATGGATTTGAGCGTCGAAGGGAAATCGGAGCGTATACCGTCGGGGTCACACATCGTTCAACTGTACAATAAGGTCTCGGAGATCACGGGCGTCACGGCGCGCCTGCTGGAGATGGGCTTGCAAGCTCATGAAAAATGCCTCTTCGCCGGGACACCAGCCGCGGTCCAGGAGATGGAAGCGGCGCTGAAGAAGGCGGAAATCGACGTCGCCGAGGCGAAAGACGCCGGGCAGTTGATCATGCTGACTGAGCGTGAGAGCCTGCTCGTCAACGGACGGTTTGACCCCTATCACCTGCTCTCCACCCACCAGACCTTTATCGCCCAGGCGCTGCGTGAGGGCTGGAAAGCCGTTCGCATCTCGATGGACATGAGTTGGCTCACCAAAGAGGTGGCCACCCCCGAACAGATCCTCAAGTATGAGGCCGCATCGGACGCCGTCTTTACCTTCCAGAACGCCCCTATCATCGCGCTGATGCACTACGACTATGCCCAGTTGCCCGGCGCGCTCGTCGTCGAACTGCTCAAGCTCCACCCCATCGCGGTCGTCGGCAAGTTCATCAAGCGCAACCCCTACTATCTCAACTCGGAGCAGTACCTGCTCAAGATTCTGCGCGTCAACCGCGACAAGAACCGCATCGCCGCCGTCTCGAACGGCTAAGGCGGCATTTATCAGGGCGGCTGTGAGAGCGTGCGCAGCCGCCAATTTCTTTGCATTACATCAGCGCTAGCGTGCGGAGACCATGAGCAACAAGGCGAGATCACGTGTCGTGTCGGCGTTCTCCGCTGGCGGCGTGGTCTATCGTCAGAATCAGAATGCTGTCAATGGCGCAAGCGATCCTGGCGCTGGCTATGAGGTCGCGCTGGTCGGGCGCATCAAGCACGATCTGTGGGCGCTACCGAAGGGAACGCCGCGCGCTGGTGAGAAGCCAGAGGAGACGGCGTTGCGCGAGGTGCGCGAGGAGACCGGCCTGCTGACGCGCAGCGTCGCGGAGATCGGGCGCATCGAGTACACTTTCTCGCGCAAGGGCGTGCGCTACCGCAAAGAGGTGCTGCACTTCCTGATGGAAGCCGTTGGTGGCGACATCGCCGACCACGACGAGGAGTACGATTTCGTCGAGTGGGTCCCGCTGGATGAGGCGATCCAGCGGCTGACGCACGAGAACGAGGCGGAGATGGTACGCCGGGCCGAGCGCATGTTGTTGGAGGGCTATGAGGATCGCTAAGGCTGGGCCTCAAATATCGGGATCGAGTTGCGCGGTGAGGCGCTTGGGCGCGATCAGCCGGTAGCTGTTGGCGGCGAAGGCGGCGACCTCATCCCAGTCAGTATCGCCCACGTCCAGGCGCAACCCGACCCAGCCATTCGCGCCGAGGTAGGCGGGGCGATAGAAGCGTTCAGGGTCGGAGGCGATCAGTTCGTCGTTCTCGCCAGGAACGACCTTGACGCAGAGCGAGACGATGCCGTCGCCATGGTGGTCATTGAGGAAGTAGGCGAAGGTCTTCTTGCGCACGACGAAGCGCGCATGGACACCCATATACTCGCGCTCGACCTCGGGGAAGGCTTCGCAGATCGCCGCAAGCCGCGTGAGGCGCTCATCTTCGCCGGCAGAAGAGGGCGAGTCCGCTAGCTCATCTTCATTGGGCATGTAGGATTCTGGCTCCAACTCGCGCGTAGCAGTGGGGCAACGCGACAGTGGACTAGTTGGCGGTGACGAGCGCACGATCGCCCATCAATTCCTGAATCTCACGCAGGCGGCGCTCGGCGCGCTCGACGTTTTCGAGCGCCTGGGCGAGGATGCGCTCTTCAATCGTCGCGAAGTCGCGCTCGATGTCTGGATCGACGTGATGGTCTAGCAAGGCCAGGGCGCGCTCGATGCGCTCGTCGTCCATAGGTATCTGGGTCCCTTTCCTGCGCAATTGGCGATATTCAGGCGGCGCGGAGCAATCCGCCTGTAGAGACTACGCCAGGAAATCACAACCGCTTACACGGATTAATCGTACATGTTATAGAGGATCGAAGGCCAGTGGATGATGCCCTGGTATCAGAAATAAATGTCGAAAATTCGTCAAAATTGACCCTTGACGTGTTGCAATTGGCGTGTTACAATTGCAACTTGCGGGGTTTTGCGCGCCGTCCGTGACGGCGAGTACATCGCGCTCCAGGCAACGATGTGTTTCTCCACTCTCAGGGGCGAGGGGCATTGGGAGAAGCGCGTCGGAGACGCGAAAAGCCAGGGTTCTCCTGCACAGGCGAGGGGCCGTCTGGGCATATCACTTCCCTTCTCAGCGCATTTTCCAGCTTGCTGTGTCATCGGTGATGACGGCGGGCTGATTGTCGTGCGCGCAAGCAGTGAATTGATAGGCTGAAAGTCCCTTGCCGATACTTTTCCCGGTCGGGAGCCGTGATAATCAACGATGGTTTGGTCGCGCGCTGCGGAATCGTTTTTCAGTCTTTTGTGCCA
>DATAOM010000047.1:0-6569 GCA_036265775.1 Ktedonobacterales bacterium
GACCCAGCCAGCATCGAGGCCTCGTCGGTGAGGATGTCGCCGAACATGTTCTCTGTCACGATCACGTCGAAGGAGCTAGGACGGCGGATCAGCGCCATGGCGCAGGCGTCGACGAAGATTTGCTCCACTTCGATATCGGGATACTCTGGCGCCAGGCGGTCCACCACGCGCCGCCAGAGCCGCGACGAGGCCAGCACATTCGCCTTGTCTACCGATGTGAGCCGTTTGCGCCGCCCGCGCGCCAACTCGAAGCCAAAGCGCAGCGCGCGCTCGATCTCCGCCTCAGTGTAGGTGAGCGTATCAATCGCCGACGCGCCGGAGGAGGATTCGCGGATCTCGCTGGGACGCCCGTAGTAGAGGCCGCCGGTCAGTTCGCGGACGACGATCATATCGACGCCACGCAACGTCTCGCGCTTGAGCGTCGCGCCCTGCGCTAGCGCCGGAATCGTCTTGACCGGACGCACATTGGCGAAGAGTTCCAACTCCTTGCGCAGCCGGTAGAGGCCATATTCTGGCTGCTGTGGATCATCTGGCCGCCCAACGCCCGCGCCGCCGACGGCGCCGAAGAGAATGGCGTCGCTTTCCTTGCAGAGCGCGACCGTCGCGTCGCTGATCCCCGCGCCCTCACGAGCGATGGCTTCCTGGCCGATCAGCGCCTCCTGCATCTGGAAGCTATGCCCATAGCGCGCCTCCACCGCGCGCAAGGCTCGTAGCGCCTCGGCGACGACCTCCGGACCGACGCCATCCCCCGGCAGCACGACAATCGAAAACATCCCCACAGCCTGCTCCTCAACACTGCTGAATACGTCTGGCGCATGGCGCGCTAGCCGAGTATAGGTCTGCTAGCGCGCGCCGGTCAAGCGGCGCTCAGATTGTGTCGTATCGTTTGGATGACGCCGCAATGGTTGACTGCCATGGTACGCTGGTCGTGCGCAATGGCGCGCGGCGAACGTACCCTATAGACAGAAGGGAACGATGTCATGGGCCTGATTCTCACCATTATCGGCGTTCTCCTCATCATCCTCGGAGTCGTGCAGCATTACACCCTGATTCTCGGCAACAGCATCCTGCACCTGAGTCTCTACCTTGCCATCGCTGGCGCCGTCGTGGCTGTCATCGGCATCTTCATGTGGATGCGCGGACGCAGCGCGGCGGCGTAGTCTCGCAATCCTTTCTTCTCGCGAACCGGCGGCTCCAGAGCAATGGCTTTTTGGAGCGCCGGTTTTCTCATGCGCTGGCTCCGCTTGACCACTTCGGGAATCAATGCTAGAGTGCGGCGAAATAGCATGCGCTCTTCGTGTTGAGTGTGCGGCGGGGGATATTGCGATGCACAGGATCAGACCATTTGCCGTCGCCGGATTGCTGGCAATCCTTGCAATCGCTGCCGCCACTACGAGCGTGCGCGCCGCCGGACCAGCGCCGAAACCACGTACGGCGCCTGCGCGCCCCGGCATTGCCTGCCCCATCACGGGCTGTGTGACGAATGACTGGAACCTTGTGCCAAGCCCCAATAGCGGGAGCGGCGGCAACGAGCTCTATGGTGTTGCGGTACGCACGTCGACCGACGCTTGGGCGGTTGGCGGGCAAATCAACGTCGTCGGCAATGCCAGCGCATACAGCACGCTCATCGAACACTGGGATGGACAAGCGTGGGCCATTGTGCCCAGCCCAAATATCGCCAATATCGTTCAAGACTACCTTCGATCAGTCGCTATCGTCTCCGCGAACGATGTCTGGGCGGTGGGCCCAGGATACGCATCCACCCAGCAATGTCCCCACCGGGATGTGGTTGAGCACTGGGACGGTCAGACGTGGTCCGTAGTTCCCGCACCGGCGCTCAATGAGGACTGTTCTGATGAATTGTTTGGCGTAGCAGCAGTCGCCACAAATGATGTGTGGGCCGTTGGGAAGGGCTATGATCCTGTCAACAAAGTTGACGAGGTCGTTATGGAACACTGGGACGGCCAGACGTGGACGATTATTCCTGGCCCCACGTCCCTCAATGGGATACCTGCCTACCTGAATGGAGTGACGGCGGTCTCAAGCACTGATGTGTGGGCGGTTGGCCTCTACACTCCCTGTTTGCCGAGTTGTCTGGGGAAGTCCCTGGTTGAGCATTGGGACGGCATGCAGTGGAGCGCCGTCGACAGCCCCAACCCCAGTACGAGGCGGAATGAATTGAGCGCAGTCAGTGCGCGGGCGGCGAATGACATTTGGGCGGTAGGCTATATCTTTGATAATGTCACCGTGGATCAGGTTCCATTGATTGAACACTGGGATGGAACAGCCTGGACTGCCCCGCTCCTTCAGAATTTCTGCGGGCTGACAAATTGTGTCCTCTCAGGTGTAGCGGCGCTTGCTTCCAATAATGTCTGGGCGGTAGGCAGTTCTGTTTCGACCTCCAGGGGTAATTACACACCACTCATCCTTCACTGGGATGGAGCGAACTGGAGGTTCTCATCTGCTCCGCTCCGATCTGCGGAATCCCTATTTGGTGTCGCCGGTAACGCGACGAGCGCTCCTGTCGCGGTGGGCAAATGGTTTGGAAACACGACTATCTTGCGCTATGGGCCTCCGCAGTTCCCGATCAAAGGCCCAGCGCGTCGCTAGCGTCGTCCTTGCGCGTCATCCTTCCGTCACCCACTCGTGTAGCGTGCTATGATAGGGCACGATATCAGTGCGGCTCGTGGGCAAGCGAGTGATTGACGGGGAGGCGCCGCGATGATTCCACGCGAGGTCGTGTCGGTGATGGGGCGCAAGCGGCTCGTGGCCGAGGTGCGCACGGAGACCGCGATTCAGGCGCTCGGCGTCGTAGACGCGCTGGCCGAGGCGGGCGTGCAGACCATCGAGGTCTCGCTGGCGATTCCCGGCGCGCAGGAAATCCTGGGGCACCTGCGCCAGCGGCAAGATGTGCTGGTCGGCGCCGGCTCCGTCGTGGACGCGCAGCAGGCGCGCGAGGCCATCGCCTTCGGCGCGCGCTACATCGCCTCGCCCATCCTCAACATGGAACTGCTGCATGCCTGCCGCGAGGCGAACATTGCCTGCGTGCCGGGCGCGCTCACCCCCAGCGAGATCATGGCCGCCCAGCGCGCCGGAGCCGACATGGTCAAGATCTTCCCCGCCGAGGCGTTCGGGCTTGGTGGGCCGGACTACATACGCGCGCTCTTCCGCCAGATCACGCATCTCAGCCTGCAGATCTCTGGCGGCGTCACGGCGGAGAACTTCGTCGAATATCTGGAATTGCCTATCCGCACCTTCGCGCTGGGTGATCTGCTCGTTCCGCCCGCGCTCGTCGAGCGCGGCGCGTGGCCAGCGATCACCAGTCGCGCGCACGCCTTCGTTGAGTTCATCGCCAGCCCACACGAGTATGCGGCGCGCTTCCTGCCGATGATCGGCGTGGCGCCACGCCCAAGGCCAACCCCAGTGACGCAGCGTCCCATCTCCGAGGAGGCGGCGGCCAGCTTCAAGCCGCTCGATTCGAAACCCGCCAGTGGCAAGGGCGACACGGAGGGGTGGCTGCGCTAGTTCCGCCCGTTCTTCGCGGCGGCATGCGCGCCATTGCCGTTCGTCGCGCCGACCTTCGCGCCAGCCTCCACCGCGCCACGCATGGACTCCAACGCACGGCCTGCGCGCGCCAACTCCTGGTTCAGTTCTTCATACCCATTACGGAACTGTGTCATCGCGTTGCTCATGCGCCCGTTTAGTTCGTCGGTCGCGCGTTTGAGGTGCGTCTCGGCTTCGGCCAGCGCCTGCGCCTGTTGCGCCGCGTCCAGATCCACACCGCTGCGCCGGTGCTGCTCGTAGATCATCAACACGAATGGCGCGAGCAGGCTATAAGGGACCACGAGAGCTTGAGAATCCTTGTACGCCGCAGGCAGGATGGCGCCACAAAGCTGGTACGCCGCGTCCGAGACGGCGGCGACGGCGAAGCCAGGCGTGCGCCCATCAACATACTGACGTACCTCCGCCACGCGCCTGAGGACATCGCTGCGAATCTGCTTCTCTTTCGCCTCGCGCTTGCGTGGATCGTCGATGCGGTCAAGCTCATCCAGATCACTCTGCGCGACAACCTTGCTGTCAATCGGCAGGATCAGCCCATCCGGCAGCCTGATCGCGTACTCGACGACTTTGCTGCCCACTTTGTAGTCGGTGATTCGCCACTGTGGCGGCAGCGCGTCCAGTGCCTCGCCGACGATGCGTTCACCCGCCGCGCCCGCTCGCGCCGAGCCAAGCACTGTCGCCGAGAGGCGCTGCAAAAGCTCATACGACCCCTGGGCGCGCTGCTCCTCCAGCGGACGGCGTCCCTCCTCGGCGGCGAACTGCTGGCGCACCTCGGCCAGCGCCCGCTGCGCCTCTCCCAATTGGCCGCGTAACTCGGCGAACGCCGGAGCGAGCGCCTCAGCCCCCGCCGGCAGACTCACCGCCGCATCGCCTGCAATCTGTTTGCGCCTTCCGCGCCCGCCAATCAGGACTCCCAGCAGCAGGAGCGTGACTCCGGCGAGCGCCGCGACGGCGATGAGTAGAGTCTGCTCGGTCGGCATACGCGATCCCTCCAGGCATTCAGCGCGCGCGGCGCATTCGACGCCACGTGGATCTGCGAGCGCAGGAAAGCTGCGCTCAAGAACCTGCGGCGCGAGAACAGGGACAAGCTTGGGGTTCTTCATGGCGCTTCGGCGCTGGGACGCCTGGGGAACGCCTGCCTGGCACTATACGAGCGCTAAACAAGACCTGTCAAACGGCGTCGCAGGGGGTCCTAGAGGGAGTCCTATGGGTGGACGGACAAATACAGACATTTGCGGACATTTCCGGACAAATCCGCCAGGGAAAGAACTATTTGATGGGAGCGAAGCCCCTCACCCGTAGCGGCGCAACCCGCCTATCCGTTTCCATAGATGCAGGGGAGGAAAACGCCATGAATCTGGATGAACAGCTTGCCGAGATCTTTGGGCGCCTGGGCGTCGTGATGGAAGTCTCCGACGCGGAAGAGACCGCGCTGGACGACGCCTTCGACGCGTCGCGTCCCGCTGTGGCCGCGCGTCCTGACGCGGCGGCCCCTGCCCCCGATTCACAGGCGATCGCCGAGATGACTCTTTTCCAGACTTCGCGTGAGCATTATGGCGTCTTTTATCGCCTCGACCTGATTGGCGGGCTGCCGAGCCTGCGTATCTTCTCGCCCGACGAGGAGAACGCGATGCGCATGCGCTGTCACCTCGTCCGCCCCAGCGAGACCTCGCCGATGCGCGCCTGGTTCAGCTCGACACGCGCGCACGCTGGCTCCGCGACCTACGACGAGGCGCGCGAGACCACTGAACAACACCTGCTCTTTGCCGCCGGCGAGTCGCTCAAGCGGCTCTACTGGTCAGGCGAGCAGGAGGGCCACCACGCGCCAGAGATCGAGGTCCACCGTCTGGCGTAAACGGGTAACTTTTGAAGCATAGCGGCATACGTATCCCGTCCAAGAGCCAGCCACTTGCTGGCAGTCTCCCACTCGTGGGCGTATGTCGGTTATCGTCGTTTGACGTCGGATCTGCGCCAGCCGTTCTACAATATCCCAGGCGAAACGGGTATCACCCATCGTCACGAGCGGGCTACGCCTCGCTGACCGCTCGCCCGAACAGAATGGAAGTAGAGGATCATCGGCTTATGGCGCGAACCGCAGGTGTTGGCGCTCCATTGCGCCATCCCGCGTTCGAGCGACTTTGGCTGGGGCTGAGCATCTCGTATCTTGGGGATCAGTTCACCATCATCGCCTTGCTCTGGTTCGTGCTGCAACTGACCGGCTCTGGCGCCGCGGTCGGACTCGTCATCCTCTGCTTCGACCTTCCCGGCGTCGTCACAGGGTCGATCTTCGGGCGGCTGCTGGATCGGCGCCAGCCCCGGCTGGTGATGGGCATCGACAACTTCGCCCGCGCGGTAGTCATCGCGGCGATTCCCACGCTCTACGCCTTGGGCTCGTTGCAGCTCTGGCACGTCTTCGCGCTGGCCTTGCTTGCTGGAGCGCTCTCCCCGGCGACCACCACCGGAGTACGCGTGCTCGTGCCGCATCTGGTAGACGACCACGAACTCGATCGCGCCAATGCGCTCACCGCGACCAGTCTGCAATTTTCGTATCTCGTTGGCCCAGTGGTGGCGGGCTTCGCCGTCGCCAGTCTGGGCGGTCCCTGGGCGCTATACATCGACGCCTTCAGTTTCTTGCTGATGGGCCTGCTCGCGCTGACTCTGCCCACGATCAGGCGCGAACAGCATGTCACGCAACATGCGGCGTCCAATCGCTGGCTCGGCTTCGGCGCACTGTTCAGCCTGCGCTATGTGCCCGCGCTGACGCTCCTTTCGCTGGTGTTCTTCTTCTCCTACGGCCCGCTGGAGGCAGCCCTGCCAGTCTACAGCAGCGAGGCGCTACATGCCAACGCCGTCGGTTATGGGCTGTTATGGACGGGCTTCGGCGTGGGGGCCTTCGCTGGTGTGCTGACGTTGACCAGGCTCACGCGCCGCTGGCGGCCAAACATTGCCTTACCGATGATCGCGGTGCTCTGGGGAGCGCTGCTGTGCCCCCTGTTTTTCATCCGACA
>DATAOM010000048.1:0-6049 GCA_036265775.1 Ktedonobacterales bacterium
AGCCTCGACGCGCCAGCATCAGGGACGCCTGCTCAGTCAGCGTGGTGATGAGATCGTTGCCGTCTTCGCCTCGCCACGTCGCGCGTTGCGAACAGCGCTGGCGCTCATCGCCATCTGCGCCGAGGAGACCAGTCGCGATCCCTCGCTGCCGCTGCAGGTGGGAGTCGGCGTTGCGGCGGGCAAGGTGGTGCTCGTCGGTGAGGACTACCGTGGCGCCGCGCTGAATCTCGCCTCGCGCCTGTGCAGTCTCGCGCGCGAGGGTGAGGCGCTGGCCTCTCAACCGGTCGTTCGCCAGGCGCGGCAGATGCCCGGCGTCACCTTCGTCGAGCGCGGCGCAGCCCAACTCAAGGGCTTGCAAGACGGCGTCGCGATCTACAGTGTGCTTCCTGCCGGGCAGACAGGTCCTGCCGAGCCAACGCCAGTCACGCCACGGCCCAAGCCGCATCCCTGGCTGCCCGCCCCACTCACTCCGATTATCGGACGCGAGGCGGACGTCGCTCTGGTCCAGAAGCTGCTAAAACGCGAGGACGCGCGGCTGGTGACGATCACCGGGCCGGGTGGCGTCGGTAAGACGCGACTCAGCGTCGCGATCGGCGCCTCGCTCGCCGATGATTTCCCCGATGGCGTCTACTTCGTCGAGCTGGCCGCCGTCACCGATCCGCAACTGGTCCCGCAGGTGATCGCGCAGCGGCTGGGTATCGCGCTCACCAGCGGCCAGCCTGCGCTGGAGCAGATCGCGGCGGCGACGCGCGAAAAACGCATGCTCTGGGTGCTGGACAACTTTGAGCAACTGCTGGATGGCGCGCTGATCGTGCGCGACGCGCTGGAGGCGTGTCCAAGCGTGAAGGCGCTGGTGACGAGCCGGGCGACGCTGCGGTTGCGTGGTGAGTGGGAGGCGCCGCTCTCGCCGCTCGAACTGCCCGATGTGGACCTCGACCTGACGCCTGATGACGCCCTGACCTATCCCGCTGTGCGCCTCTTCGTGGATCGCGCGCAGGCGGCGAGTCCGACCTTCGAGCTGGATGAGACAACGTTGACTCCGGCGGTGGGCATCTGTCGGCGGCTGGATGGCCTGCCGCTCGCGCTGGAGCTGGCGGCGGCGCGCATCCGCGTGATGCCCCTGCCCGCGCTGCTGGATCGCCTCTCCGACGCGACACATCCCGCGCGGCTCAAGACGCTGACCGGCGGCGCGCGCGACATGCCGGAGCGGCACCAGACCTTGCGCGCGGCTATCGAGTGGAGCTACGAGCTGCTCGCGCCGGGAGAACAGGCGCTCTTCCGCGCGCTGGCGACCTTCGCGGGCGGCGCGACCTTCGAGGCGGTCGAGGCGGCAGTTCACGCGTCGGCGCATCCTGATACCGATGTCTTCGCCGGACTGGCGACGCTGGTGGAGCAGAGCCTGCTGACGCAGCGCGAGGAGGAGGGCAAGCCGCGCTACCTGATGCTGGAGACGATCCGCGAGTACGGGCTGGAACAGCTATCGGCGAGCGACGACGCCGAGGCGGTGAACGACGGCCACGCGCGCTTCTATCTGAACTTGGCGGAGGAGGCCGCGCCGAAGCTGACTGGTCCGCGCCAGCAGGAGTGGCTGCAACGACTAGAGCGCGAGCAGGACAACATGCGCGCCGCCCTGCGCTGGACGCAGGAGCGCGACCTGGTCAGCGCGTTACGCATCGCCAGCGCGCTCTATCGCTTCTGGGAGACGCGCGGCTACGCCGTCGAGGGCCGCCGCTGGCTCGACGGCCTTCTGGCCAGTGCTGAGAGCGAGGGCATTCCTCTCTCTGAGGAAGTCTACAGCAAGGCACACATCGCAGCGGCATATCTTGCCTATGTCCTTCAGGATTACAGCCAGGCGGGCACACTGCTGGACCAGGTGCTTGAAAGCGTCGATGTGCGAGAGCACCCTTCAGAGGTTGCTGAGGCGCTGAACCTGCAAGGGTTGGTAGCTTTGGATCGAGGCGACCGGGAAAAGGCGAAGCAATTGTTTATGCGATCCGTTGAGCTTCGTAGGCATACAGGTGAGAAACGCGGACTTGCGATGTCGTTGCTTAACTTAGGAAGTGTCATAGGTGACAACAATGAATCGGCGCAGTATCGTCAAGAAAGCCTTGATCTATTTCGAGATCTTGGCGATACCGCCGCAACAGCCCATGCCTTGAATAACCTTGGCAATGCGCATTTCGGGATGGGCGATTTCAAGCGCGCGGCCAACTGCTTCAACGAGAGCTTGTCATTGTACCGTAGTCTTGGTGGACGCCGTGGAATTGCCATGGCGCTTAACAATCTTGGCCAAGTGAAGCGAATATTGGGAAACTATGGAGAGGCAGTCCACTTATTCGAGGAAACATTAGCTATACGTCGCTCTCTCGAGGACAAACGAGGAGAAGTGCTTGCGCTTCTCAATCTAGGTAATCTCGCGTATGTCCTCTCAGATCGTGCGCGAGCATTAGAGACATTGGAGGCTAGTCTTGGTTTGAGCAAGGCGATTCAATATACAGAAGTTCAGGCCTATATAGTGGCCAGCCTTGGACGAGTTCACATTCTTTTCGACGCAGCCAAGGCCCAAGCCCTCTTGGAAGAGAGTATCTCAGAGAGCACGCTCATAGGAAATCGAGAGATTGTAGGCTTGTGCCTGCTTTACTACGGGCATTTTTTGCTCTTCCGCAATAAATTCTCTGAGGCGCTCGTCAGGTACACTAGCAGCATTCAAATGTTAGACGAACTGCAATATGCGCCTGAATGTCTCGAAAGCGTAGCGCTAGCATTGGTCGGACAAGCACGACTTCTGGAAGCAAGCCGTTTGCTAGGCGGAGCAAACCATTGGCGGCAAGCACTACATGCGCCGATCCCACCGATCGATGAACCCGCACTTTCATTAGGTATTCAACTCTGTCGCCAAGGCTTGGGGGAAGATGAGTTTGACCTTACATATAAGGTGGGCCAGCAGCTATCTTTGGATAACCTGCTGGCCATTGCCGCAAGTTATGCAGACGACACGCTCGTCGGTCTGAATTGAGAACCTCGGAGTTAGTGTCCACCGCTAACATCGCCGCCCACAGAGGAAGGAATGACACCCCCAGAGTCCCGATGTTTCCCGCCACCGCCATCACCGCCTGGGACTATCACCATGTAGTGCGTCTCTGAACTGGTGACGTCTGCATGTGCCACGATTCCTCGCCCCATCAGCCGCTGAACTAGCACGATGCCAGCAAGCAGCGCAGCGACAAGCGCCAGGATGAGCAGTAGACGTGAGCCGAGATGCCGTGCCTGAACAGTCATGCGATTCTCCTCTCGAAAACGAGCAGACTGCTGCACCGAAAATATGACCCTTCGCTACTCTGTCATGCTGGTCAACGTGGTAGGAGTTTCTCTAGATAACCAGCTTCTTGAAAACGGTATCTTGCCATAACTCGGCGAGTATGGGAGAATCGCGCTTGATGGCAGTCATGAGGATATTTTGGTGAGGTAGTGCGCCCTATTGCGCGGACTTATCCACGCGATACTGTATCAAGCGTCGCTTGGGCCTGAAAGGCGGCATACATGTCTAACAGGCGCTTTACCTTCAGGGGTCTTTTTCCAGTTCAGGGCACGCGTATACTCATCAGCGTTCTGCTGCTCGCGGCGTTTGTCATCGTGGGATGTGAGCAAACCACCACAAAGCCAAAGGTAGATGAGACCTGCCTTGCGGATAAGCCAGAGCTGCGTTACTGGTTACGTGATCGCATCGCCGTCTCCGTGCAATTACCATTGCAAAATGGAGCGCTGGCCGATAAGGACCTCGCGACAAGTGTAGCGAGCGCCTTGCGAGAGCAGGCAGGACCACAACTGGACTTCATCGCGCCGCTGATTCGCGTTGGCCAGAACGCGACAATCTTTTATCAGATTGCGGGAAATAACGCCAGGAACAAGTGTGACTCATCTGTGCTGTCGGCGGTCAACAAGATCAATGCGGCGCTTAGTCCGAAAATCTCGCGCTCGGAGTTGGTCGGCGCGAACCAGAATCTCGTGATTCCCTCGTCTGAGCTACATCCTCTAAGTGTCTCAGTTGGAGGACAGAAGGTAGCGGTCGCTGGCGCATCTCCTGACTGGTTACTTTCCTCAACGGCGGTGGGAAATGACAATGGTGGTGGGCATCCTGGCGGGCCAGCGAAGATACCGCCAGCGAGTTTCTCGCCGGGTGACGCGAGCGATCCGACGCTGGCGAGCGCGCGCAGCGATGGTGGCGCTGGCACAGCGGTCGTCGTGCTCGACACGGGCTACAAACTCGGCGCGGCGCATCAGGCCCCAGGCGCATGTACAGGCGTGGCAGTGGGCCAGTGTGCGCCTGCCGCGCAGAGCGTCACGCTGAACTCGACGGTGGCGGCGGCGCTGGGCGGTCTGGGCGGCACATCCCTCGGCGACCTGGGCACAGTCCTGCAGGAATCTGACATGGCGGTGCAGACTGACAAGCCCTACGACGTCACCAACAACGGCGGGAAAGGCCTGCCGATCACAGGCGTCCCCTACGAGTTCACCGATGCCAACAACAATCCCGCCCTCGTCGTAGACCACGGCCTCTATATCAGTGGCCTGATCCACGAGGCCGCGCCCAAAGCGCAGATCCGTCTCGTCCGCGTCCTCAACGACTATGGCATCGGCGATCTGCAATCCATCCTCATCGGCGTCCAGACCGTTGCAGGCAACCCCGAGACGCTCGCCAAGCTGCTCAACATCGACCCGCAGCGGCATATCGTCGTCAACATGAGCCTGGGTTTCGGTCCGCCCACCGACTGCCTGATCGGCGTCTATAGCCACTGGCAGACGCTCCAGCAGGCCGAGGACGCCGTCGTGCAGAAGACCGGCAAGGCCAGCCAGGCGAACATCAACTGCCCGACCGACAAGACGGCCAGCTCCGCGACACCCCCCGCCGAGGCCAACCAGTCCTACAGGGAGCCGCTGGAGCGGCTTATACTGGGCCAAGACACTTCCGGAGCCGCCGCCGGGCTTACCCTGCCGCTGAGCCTGGCGATCAGCAACCTGAGCAGCGTCAACAAGCAGATTGGCGCGGTGGTCGCGGCTGCGGGCAATGAGTCCACGCGGGACGCCAGGCTCGACGCCGACCTGCCAGCGGCGATCTGCGGCGTCCTCCCAGTTGGCGCGACGGATGTCAAGAGCATGCTGAGCCTATCCAGCACACCTGATCCGAGCGGCCTTGGCCTCGCCCAGTTCTCGAACCGCCCGCTGCTCGATACACTTCCCGACAATTTCCCACGCCTCTGCCTGGCTGTCAGTGGTGGAGGCGAGGTTGGCGCGCCGATCACGGTGACGCTGAAACAGATGGACCTGCCGAGCATGATCGCAGTCGGAGTGAACACGTGCGGCGTCTACGCCAGCCCGGTCCCACCGACGACCGCTGGAGGCAGCGCGACAGCCTCGCCGAGCCATATGGCCTTCTGGGATGGCACGTCGTTCGCTACGGGCATCGCCAGCGGCTATGTCGCGCGACAGGGCATTCCGGATGGCGGCGTCTTCTTCGTGCCGGACTACCAGCACTGCAATTAGCGAAAAACGAAAGGCGTTAGTTTAAAAACTAACGACGTTAGTTAAATTGGCGCTGTTCGGCCTGTTTTAACTAATGCCATTCGTTTTCCAGCTAATCGCATTAGTTTTTTACCTAAATGGAGTTACTTTTCTGGATGGTCCCAGTCATGCCGCTCAGGCCAGGTGATCGACGATGCGGAAGCCCTGGCCACGCGCGAGCGAGCGCGACCGCAGCGCGAGCGCCTCAAAGGCTGTGGTGGCGCTGCCAAGCAGCGGCGTCAGTGGCAAATCAAACGCGCCAGCGTACGTCTCAGTAACGCCGCCAAATCCTGCTTTGAAGCGGTATGGGCCGTAGAGCGGGTGGTCCTCGGTGGGATGCGTCGGCACACCCCACATGTCATAGAGAGTGGCGCCCTGGCTCTTCGCCCAGAGCATCGCGCGATGCTGGGTCAGCTCGGAGGGTTTGACGGAGCGGTTGCCACCAGAGGCGCCGTAGAGGTAATAGGCGCGCTGGCCAAAGCGTGCGATC
>DATAOM010000049.1:0-2054 GCA_036265775.1 Ktedonobacterales bacterium
ACGATGATGGCCTTCGTTCGGGGGGTAATCGCTGCTTCCAGCTTCGCCGGATCAATATTGAAGGAGTTCGCTTCGATATCGACGAGGACTGGCGTGGCGCCACAATGCGCGATTACCGCCGCGGACGAGGTGAAGGTATAGACGGGGACGATTACCTCATCGCCAGGCTTGACGCGCACGACTTCCAGCGCAATGTGCAGCGCGGCGGTCGCGGAGGACATGGCGACGGCGTGGCCGGCTCCGACCGCTTCGGCAAACTCGCGCTCGAAGCGTTTGACCTTCGGCCCGGCGGCGATCCAGCCAGAACGCAGGGTATCGGTTACCTCGTCGATCTCGGCCTGTGTAATGTGTGGCAGCGCGAACGGCAGGAACGACGTACGCGGCGGCCTCGGCGTCGCGGAATCTTCGATAGTATTGGTCACTGGCTGGGCCATACAGGACACCTTCTAGGTCAACGTGCGTTGTCGAACGACGGCTCAGGCTGATGCATCGCCGTGTCTGTGTGTGTTGCGCTGGATCGCCGCGTGGTGAGTTGCAGGATGCGCTCCTCCAGCGCGACGACAAGCTGATCGCGGTCAAAGCGACGCAGGACGAACGCGCGTCCGCGCGCGCCGAGCTGCGCGGCAAGTTCGGGATCGCCTTTTAGCTGGACAATAGCATCCGCGAGCGCCTGTGAGTTCTCTGGCTCGACATGCAGCGCCGCGCCCGCCTCGCGCTCCACCAGATCGCGCGCCTCACCATCGACGGCGAGGATGATGGGTCGGGCGCACGCCATCGCCTCGTACATCTTCGAGGGAAGCGCGCTCTGGAAGAGCGGCAGGTTGCGCAGCGAGACCAGCGAGGCGTCGGCGGCGGAGATGAGCGTCGGCATCAGGTCGTGCGGCAGCGGATCGAGGAAGGTGACGTTTTCGAGCTGACGGCGAGCGGCTTCGGCCATCAACTCCTCCTTTGCCGCGCCAGCGCCAGCCAGCACGAAACGGACGTCTGGCCGCTCTTTCAGCGCGTCTGCCGCCCCAAGAAGTGTATCCAGCCCATGCGCCAGCCCGATGGTGCCCGCGTAGAGCACCGTAAAGCGGTCGTCCCAGCCGAGCGCCTGGCGCGCCTCGCTCTGTGGCAGTGGCCTGAACTTCTGGGTATCAACGCCGTTGGGTAGCAAAAAGACCTTGTCTTCTGGGAGCCCACGGTCGATGAGCGTTTGGCGGATGCCAGCAGTGACCGACCAGACAGCGCCAGCGCGCCAGTAACTCGTCCACTCTAGCCGCTCGGCCATGCGGATGAGCAGGCGGTTGCGCAGCATTCCAAGCTGCACGGCAGACTCTGGCCAGATGTCGGCGACGGTGAAGATGTAGGGCGCGCGAAAGCGGCGCGCGAGATGGCGCCCTGAATACGAGTCGAAGAGTGGCGGCGATTCCACAATGATCACGTCTGGTTTGCCACTGCGACGGACCGCGCCCGCGCCAAGTGGTCCGGCAAGCGCGCCGAAGGAGAGTTGCGCGAGGATACGGCGCAGGAAGCCGCGATTCGGGCTGATGTAGCTCCAGACCCGCAGCACGCGTACGCCGTCAATCGTCTCTCGCCGCCGCTTGCCAGCGCGATACTCCACGGGTACGACGCCAGTGGGATAGTTGGGAAGTGTCGTGAGGACCGTCACTTCGTGGCCACGCCGCGCCAGCCGCGTGGCGGTCTCGCTGATGCGCGTCTGCGGCGCGCCAACCTCTGGTGGGTAGTAGGGCGTCAGGAAGAGTACGTGCGCCATCAGCCTCTCCTCCCCCTCGTTCGTTCCCTCAATCACCACAACGGACATCCAGACGGAGTATAACTGATTCCACGCTTCCAGTAGGCCATCTGGTAGGTAGAATGGGCGTGGCGCGACCCCTGTCCCGACTCTCGCTCGCGCTATGGCCAATCGCGCAAAGAGTGCGCAATCCGCAGAGCAGCGTCTCCTGACCCAAATGGAGCGCGCCGCTCCACCGTAGGCGTGGGCTGCGCTAGCGCGGCGGAGATGGCGTCGGCGTCGCTGCCAGTGAGGACATTCCACCCATCATGGAGCGTCT
>DATAOM010000050.1:0-4831 GCA_036265775.1 Ktedonobacterales bacterium
GCAGTATAGCACAGATAAGGAGGGGCGGCGCTCTCTCCCCATGCCTGAAGGCGGGGTGCTCTGCGCCGCAAAGTAGATGAATTCTACCACAGCGACCCCTACCGCGAGAAAACCTGGGCTGTTCATCAATCGCAACTTCGGATTGCTCTGGCTCGGCCAGACGATCTCGATCATGGGCGATTTCGCCTTCAGCATTACCCTCGTCGTCTGGATCTACACCACGCTGGCGAAAGATCAGCCCTGGGCGCCGCTCGCCGTAACGGGCGTGCTGGTCGCGACCACTGTGCCGATGGTGCTCGTAGGGCCGCTGGCGGGTGTCTTCGTGGATCGCGCCGATAAGCGTGGCCTGATGATGGTCATGAGTGTGATCCAGGCGCTCGCTGCGCTTGGGCTGATCGCGCTGACGGGTGTCTTCCCGATCCCCTTCCTCGACGGCGCGCTGCCGCTGGAATGGACGCTGGGCGCGGTCTATGGCGTCGTCTTCCTCATCAACGCCTGCGAGCAGTTCTTCCGCCCGGCGCAGATGGCGCTGATCGGCGATATCGTCGCCGAGGAGTATCGTGGGCGCGCTTCTGGATTGTTGCAGGCGTCGGGAAGCCTGGCCATCCTGATCGGCCCGCTGCTGGCGCCGCTCGTCGTCGTCACCTTCGGCGTGGAGTGGACACTGCTCTTCGACGCGCTCTCCTTCCTCGTCGCCTTCCTGACGCTGCTGGCGATGCGTGTTCCTCGGTCGGCGCGGAGCCTCGCCAAGGGCGAACGCGCTCACTTCGGACGCGAGTTCCTCACTGGCCTGCGCTTCTTCTTCAAGAGTCAGGTGTCCAAGACAATCCTCGTCGCCGGCGTCATTGTGCTCTTTGGCGCCGGCGCGATCAACGCGCTCGACATCTTTTTTACCACCCAGAACCTGCACGCTACTATCCCCGAATACGGCGTGCTGAGTGGCGCTGGTGGGGTTGGCCTGCTGCTTGGCTCGATCCTCGCCGCGATCTTCGCCGCGCGCATCGGCTATGGGCGTGTTGTCTGGCTTTCGCTGATCTCCCTTGGCGCGCTCATGCTGGTCTACGCGCGCATGACGAGTCTCTGGCCAGCAGTTGCGGTGATCGTGATCGTTGGTGTGCCTAATGCGGCGCTGAACGTCGCCATTACCCCGCTCCTGCTGCTCGTTACGCCACGCGCGCTGGTTGGACGCGTCATGGCGATCCTGACGCCGGTGATCAATATGGCAAGTCTGGCTGGCATGGCGGTGGCCGGCTACCTCGCCAGTGTCACACTGGTAGACTTCCACGCCGAGGCGCTAGGCTTCACCTTTGGTCCAGTAGACACCATCTTCATGGTAGCTGGCCTGATCGCGCTGCTCGGCGGCGTCTACTGCGCGCTCAGACTGCGCAGTTCGATGATCGAGCGTGAGCATGTCCATGAGGAGGCTCCGGCTGTGGAGAGCGCTGAGCCAGAAACAGCGCTGGCTGGCGTGGGAGCAGCGGCGCCGGATTTCCAGTAGCGGAAATCTGCCCGACTTATGCGCCTGAGCGCCTCATCAGCCCGCTGTTTATCTGGACGCGCGCGCCAGCGCACACGTATAATGGCAGGCGTGGCGACGGCTCGCATGGGAAGCGTCTCCCACGCGCCGTTGCCGCGCGCGATGTTTGGCGCCACAATAGAGGAGGGCAACATGGGCAAAGAGAAGGGTCCCCCACCCAAAGAGAAGAAGAAACCCAAGAAGACCAAGGCCTCCAAGCCTGCGTAGACTTGTAACGAGTCTCGCGCGTATAGAGAGCCGGAAGAACATCGCCCAGGCAGGAGCGTTCGATTGTTTGGACTGGTCGCTAGCCCGTTTGCCATGATCGAGACGTTTGTCGCGTTCGTGCTGGCGCTGATCCTGCACAACTGCGCGCAGGCGCTCATGGCGGCAGCGCTGGGTGATCGCACGCCGGTCAACAAGGGCCGGTTCAGCTTCCTGCCTGGCGCGCATCTTTCCGCCATCGGCGTCATTGTCGCCATCGTCACCTCGATCAGCGCCGCCTGTGGGTTGGGCTGGGGCAAGCCGGTCGAGACCGACGCGCCACGATTGCGTCCAGGACCGAACGTCGGCATCATCATCGTTGCGCTGACCGGCATGATCACGAATTTTGTGATTGGGCTGGGGATCGCGTTCGGTCTCAAATTCCTGCCCGGCGTTCCTGCGCTGGAGCGTGCATGGGCCGACTGCTCACAGCAGGTTGGCAATCCCTTGCTGGTCTGTCTGAATGGCGCGCAGCCAGCATGGCTGCTCTACATCATGCAGTTTCTGATCGCCTTCGCCGTCACCAATGTCGGTCTGGCGCTGCTCAACATCATCCCTCTCTACCCGCTTGACGGTTACTATATCCTCTTCGCCATCCTGCCCTCTGGCCCGGCGATCACCTACCGCAACACGATCCAGTACATGGAACTGATCCTGCTGCTCATCCTCTTCCTGATCCCGTATCTGCTCCAGATTTTGCAAATTCACTTCGATCCCGCCCTCATCATCGGCAACCTTGCTCGATCGCTGGTCTTCAGGGTGGGCAGTCCCGCGTTTAGCTATTATCTCGCGTTATAGTGGCGGCAGCCTCATGAGTAGACCTGATCTCCGCACGCAAGACGCAACGCCTGAGTGGCCACCCGATAACCCGTTGCGCGCCGCGCGCTACCGCGTCTACCAGTTCTTCCGCTCACTCCGACCACGTCCGCTCGACGCAGACGACCGGCGCATCCTGGAGGCGACGTTGCCCTCCGCCGGACGCGCGCTCTTCGCCACGATGTCGCGCAACGATCAGCGCCACAGCCTGACGGTTTATCGCTCACTGCGCGCGCGTGGCTGCGCGGACGCCGATCTGCTGGCGGCGGCGTTGCTGCATGACGTGGGCAAAGGCGGAGGCCGTGTGCCCCTTTGGGCGCGTCCACCGGTGGTGCTGCTGCGCCGTTTCGCGCCAGACACGCTCGACCAGCTATCGGAGACGCCGAACTCCTGGTGGCGGCGTCCGTACTACTACGCGCGGCGGCACGCCGAGATCGGCGCGGACCTGGCGGCGCAGGTGGGCCTCTCGGCGCGCGCTGTGGAGATGATTCGCACGCATCACCAGCCCGACGGCCCTGCCGCCGAACTGCACGCCGTAGACGACGCGGTCTAACCCCTCCTGAGAAGGAAGTGATGCCATGGAGATCGATCGGTTAGACCATCTCGTGCTCACCGTCCGCGACATCGAGGCGACCATAGGCTTTTACACGCGCGTCCTTGGCATGGAGGCTATAACGTTTGGCGAGGATCGTAAAGCGCTGCGTTTTGGTCATCAAAAGATCAACCTGCATCAGGTAGGCCACGAGGTTGTGCCACATGCCGCCGCGCCCATGCCTGGTTCGGCGGACTTCTGTCTGCTCACGAGTGTCCCTATCGAGGACGTAGTCGCGCATGTCACTGGTTGCGACGTCAGCATCGAGCTAGGGCCGGTAGCGCGAAGTGGCGCGCTAGGTCCCATCCTCTCAATCTACCTGCGCGACCCCGACGGCAACCTCATCGAAATCGCAAACGAGGCGCCAGAGATAGCTTCCGCCTAGCCCATCCGCCGCCGCTTTTGACCGCCTCTGCCGGGTCTCCGTAGAATGAAACATTGGCTGATTCTGGAAAGATGATCCTCTGACGATGGCATAGCAGGAGGCGATATGGGCGCAAGACGCGCGCATGGACGCGCCTCCAGGCATGACGCCAATGAGGCCAGCGACGAGAGTGCGGCGGAGAAGCCAGCATACACACAGCCGCGCCTCATCCCCTATACCGTGCATCTACCGGGCTTCGACGGCCCGATGGATCTGCTGCTGAGCCTGATCGAGCGCAACCAGCTTGAGATCACGACGGTCTCGCTCGTCGCCGTGACCGACCAGTTCGTGGCATATCTCAAGACATGGGACGAGCCGCCGATGCCGCGCCTGGCGGAGTTCATCGTGATGGCGGCGCGGCTGCTGCTGATCAAGTCGCGTAGTCTCCTGCCACGCCAGTCGCGCCAGGAAGATAGCGACGACGGCGATCCGCTGGACGACGCCGAGCAGTTGCGCCGCCACCTACTCGAATATAAGCTGGCGAAGGAGATCGCGCTGGCGTTGCGCGCTCGTGAACTGGCGGGACTGCAATCGTTCTCGCGCCAGAGCCGCCTGATCGACGCCGAGGCCGCGATTGTCTGGAGTCCGCCAAAGCTGGTGGGGCTGAACGTGGACGCGCTGGCGGCGGTCTTCCGGCGCATTCTGCTGGAGCAGCGCTTCTCCACGCCGGAGGAGTTGCCGCCGCCCGTCGTGACGGTTGCGGAGAAGGTCGCGGAGGTGCTGGCGCTCCTAGCCGAGCGTGGCCACATTCAGGTGGAGGACGCGCTGGCGACGGCGACCTCTCGTTTCGTCGTGGTCGTCACCTTCCTGGCGATCCTCGAACTGTGGCACCGTAGGCGCATCGTCGTCGTCCAGGAACAGCTCTTCGGCCCCATCGAGATTACCCTCGCGCCATCACAGGCAGACTCGGATAGCTCGGCCCCAATCGTCTCAGAGTTTGATGCGACAACGCAGCCTTCTTGACACTTGGCATGCATTAGGGTATTCAATAGGCGAGGAATCGGCATAAACGCAGATGTGAGGAGGCGGCTATGTGTTCTCCTGCGCCTCCAGGATTTAGCCTCACATTGCTGTCACAAGATCCTTACAAGTGGGCATTTGCTATATACGCTGCTGTGATGTCCGCAATTGCTGTATATATGGTATTTCGTCGAACCAACCCAGGAAGGCAGCGGCAAGTTTATCTTACCCTATGGATTTGCATTGGCTTATTCTTCAC
>DATAOM010000051.1:0-18071 GCA_036265775.1 Ktedonobacterales bacterium
TAACTAAAGGGAACATGCTTGTCGGCTTGACAAGCGCATCTCGCCACTGATATTGTCAGTAAGTACTTACTGACAATATCAGTGGCGAGATGCGCTTGTCAAGCCGACAAGCATGTTCCCTTTAGTTAGCGCCTATTGTCATGTCTGTTTTTTGAATTGCTGTCGAAATCTCTCACGACGCGAAAGATTCAAAGCACGCGCTACAGGTTGAAGCCTGTGCGAAGATTAAGGGCTAAACAAACTTGCCATTCCTTGACTACTTACCGCTGGCCGCCAGTTCGCTTGACGGGGACGCGGCGCGCTCCTATCATGCGATAATAGAGCCAGTTTGACACGAGACTAGCAGAAAGCACAAGGATTGCGGCAGTGAAGATTCACGAGTATCAGGCCAAGGACATCTTGCGGCGCTATGGCATCCCGGTCCAGCCGGGGAAGGTCGCTTCGACCCCTGAAGAGGCCGAGGCCATCGCGCGCGAGTTCGGCGAACCCGTCGTCATCAAGGCGCAGGTCTACGTCGGCGGACGCGGCAAGGCGGGCGGCATCCAGTTCGGCGACACGCCAGAGCTGGCGCGAGCGGCGGCGCAGAAAGTGCTGGGGATGGACATCAAGGGGCTGACGGTGGAGAAAGTCCTCGTCACGCCCAAGATCGAGATCGCGGAGGAATACTACCTCGGCGTCGCGCTCGACCGCGCCAACCAGGCCCCCGTCGCCATCGTCAGCGCCGCGGGCGGCGTGGATATCGAGCAGGTGGCTGAGGAGGCGCCGGAGAAGATCATCCGCAAGGTCATTGATGTGCGCTGGGGGCTGCTGCCGCTGGACGCGCGCAATATGCTGGCGGAGGCGGGTGTGCCGCACATGGTCGTCGCCAAGGGCGGCGCGATTCTCTCGGCGCTGGCGCGGGCCTTCATGGAGACCGACGCCAACCTTGCCGAGATTAACCCGCTGGCGCTGACCAAGGATGGGCAGGTGATGGCCGCCGACGCCAAGATAGTGATTGACGACAACGCGCTGCCGCGCCAGCAGGAGTACGCCGCCTGGGCCGAGCCGGAGGAGGCGAACCCGCTGGAGTATCAGGCGAAGGCTGAGGGGCTGACCTACGTGAAGCTCGACGGCGACGTAGGGATCATCGGCAACGGCGCGGGCCTCGTGATGACGACGCTGGATATGGTGGCGCGCGCGGGCGGCAAGCCGGCCAACTTCCTCGACATCGGCGGCGGCGCCAAGGCCGAGGTGATGAAGAACGCGCTGCTCTTCGTCGCGCGCGACCCGCAAGTGAAGGGCATCCTCGTCAACATCTTCGGCGGCATCACGCGCGGCGAGGAGGTCGCCAAAGGGATTATCATGGCCCAGGCCGAGCTGCCGAAGGGCATGCCCATTGTGGCGCGGCTCTCTGGAACGGGCGAGGCGGAGGGCCGGGCGCTGCTGGCCGACGCCGGGCTGACGTGGGGAACGGACATGCGCGACGGCGCAGAGAAGATCGTCGCCGAGATCAAGGCCAGGGAGAAGTAAGCTGTGAGCATCCTCTTCGATAAGACCTCGCGCGTGATCGTGCAGGGCATCACCGGGCGCGAGGGCGCCTACCACACCAAAGGCATGCTCGCCGCCGGGACAAATGTGGTTGGCGGCGTGACGCCGGGCAAGGGCGGGCAGGAAGCCGAGGGCCTGCCGATCTTCGACACGGTCGCCGAGGCGCGCGCCAAGACCGGCGCCAACGTCTCATGTGTCTTCGTCCCACCAATGGGCGCCGCCGACGCGATCATGGAGGCGGCCAACGCCGGGATCGAGCTGGTCGTGGCCATCACCGAGGGCATCCCGGTGCTGGATATGACGCGCGTGGCGGCATACCTCAAGGAGCATCCGACGCGGCTGATCGGGCCGAACTGTCCAGGGCTGGCGACGCCGGGCGCGGGCAAGGTCGGCATCATGCCGTACCAGATCATGACGCCAGGGCGCGTGGGCTTTGTCTCGCGCTCCGGCACGCTGACCTATGAAGTCGTGGCGCTGCTGACGGCGGCGGGTCTGGGACAGTCTAGCGTGATCGGCATCGGCGGCGACCCGATCATCGGCACGACGTTTACGCACATCCTGCGCGACTTCGAGGCGGATCACGAAACAGACGCGGTGGTGATGTGCGGCGAGATCGGCGGCAGCGACGAGGAGGATGCGGCGGCGTACGCGGCGACGATGTCGAAGCCGGTCGTGGCGTTCATCTCCGGACGCACAGCGCCGCCGGGCAAACGCATGGGCCACGCGGGCGCGATCATCTCCGGCAAGACGGGGACGGCGCAGGGCAAGGTGGAGGCGTTGCAGGCGGCGGGCGTGCCGGTCGCCGAGACGATCTTCGACATTCCTGAGATGACGCGCCAGGCGCTCGCTGGCGCGAAGTCGCGCGCATGATTTGGCGGCGGCCTGGGCTGGAGCTAAGCGCCTTCCCGCTCGACGCGGCGATCTTCGACGTGGATGGCGTGCTGATCGACACGAGCCAGTCATACATCCGCGCGGTGATGAGCGCGTCGGAGCATCTGGTGCGCGAGGTCAACGGCTTACGCGAGGCGCCATCGCCGCTGGTCACGCCAGAAGACATCCTGCTCTTCAAGCTGGCTGGCGGCTGGAACAACGACTGGCACTGCACGGCGCTCTTCACCGCGCTCTGGACGGCGAAGCTGCGCGAGTGGCGCGATCAGCCGGAGGCGGAGATAACGATTGAGGAGTGGGCGCAGCGGGCGCAGGTGGCGGCGAGCGCGCATCGGGGCGGTATTCCCTGGCTGCACGAGATCGCGCCGGCCTCGGCGATTCCCGATCCAGAGGTGGCGCGCTGGGCGCACGACGAATACTACTGGGGCGCGGCGCTGGTCCGCGAGTTGTACGGCCACGAGCCAGTGTATGCGCCGGACGCGCCGGGCTACGTCCACAACGAGCGGCTATTGCTAGATAGCGCGACGGTGCGCGCGCTGATCGAACGAGGCGTCTCGCGCTATGGCCTGATCACCGGGCGCTGGGGGCCGGAGGTGATCTGGGCGGCGCGCGTGCTCGCCGAGGTGTGGAGCGAGGAGCAGGACGCGCAGCGCTTTGAGAGCGCTCATGGTGTGACGCCGTTTGGCGCGATCATCCCTTCGGAGGAGCACGTCAAGCCCGACCCTGCCGCGCTCGTCGCGGCGCTGGAACGGCTTGGCGCGCAGGGCGCGTTCTATGTGGGCGATACCGCCGACGACCTCGATCTCGTGCTGCGCTACCGACGTGAGGTCGCCGATGCGCTGCCAGTGCTGGCGGTCTGCGTTGCGGAAGGCGCGAGCGCCGAGACGTTTCAGGCGCGCGGCGCGGACATGACCATCTCGTCGGTGACGGAACTGCCCGACGCGCTCGCAGAAAGGCTTTTGTAGCGAAACGCAGGTTGCGTACATGCTACTGCATAAATGCCACACGGCATGAGCGGGCCATGTCTGGTGACCATTCCGGCATCGATTGATACCAATCTATCTGGGTGATTGTGCAACCCACGCTCGGCGCTGAAGAGCCGGAGCACAGGCGCGACGGACTGAAGTCCGCCATACAACCAACCAGTAATCCCTATTCCGTATGATACAGTGCTCGCTGGAAACATCAGGAAGCCTGCCGATGAATGGAGATAGCTGATGGACGCACGCTCATTGGTTGAACGAGAAGAGATGAAACTCCGGTTCTGGCGCGATGGACGCGCAGACGGGTCGGATATTTCAGACCTCCGGTATACAATGACGCTCTGGTACCCCGAAGCGCCTCTCACGCAGCTCCTGGCGGATGTGGGCGCCTTAGGGCAAGGTCTGCGTGGAAACGCTATCATGCGCGTGTACACGAATCAACCACATGCGCCGGACGCCCTGCAGGCGCTGTGCGCGGCCCATGGCTTTGTGTTGTCGCCGAATGAAGTAAACTACGAACGTGGTTTGTATAGTCGCTACTACTTTGTCATCGGAGGTCCAGACTTCGTGGCTGAGGTGCGCTGACAGACGCCACGAAGGCACAGCGCATCGACACCCCAAATGGCTCCTGATGACTCCTGCGCGCCGTCGCCCCGATTGGTTTCGCCATCGCGACCAGGACGGTTCCGCTGTCTCATGTCGAAGCCACATGGGCAGCGTTACAGGCATGCCAGGCGCCGCCTTCTCCATTGACGCCGAGATGAAGTAGCGGGCATAGATCCATTTACCCTGCCTGGACTCGCGGGCAGAGTAACGAGCGCCGCGAGAAGCGGGGATGCTTCGTACGGCGCTCGTTGAAGCGGCTATCGTGGATACGCTCGATCGCTTAGCCGACGGGAACGTTCATCTTGAACGGCGCGACGCTGTTGGTCAGGCCGTCCTTGATGTCTTTGGTCAGATCGTCACCCGCCTTGGTCAGCGCATCATTCTTGCTGTTGATCACCTGTGTCAGCGCGCCACTCACCAGTGTCTGCGCTGTGCCGACGGGCAGCGGAGTTGGTAGCTTGATCGCGCCGCTAGCGACTGCGACACTGGCGTTCAACAGGCCGAAACCGCTAATTGTCTTGCCCAGCAGCGCGTCGAATGGTGGCACGACGGGGTTCGCCGCAGGATTGGCAAGGAAGCCCTCAAGCCCCTTGAGTGACTTGAGGCACTCGTCTTTCAGCGTCTGATATTTGGGATCGGGGACGGTCACCGCCTGCACAGCCTGGATGCCATCCACCAGTTTCGCGTCATCGCTGTGGAGGATGTTGATGTACGTGCCAACGCCGCCCGCGTAGCCAGCATCGCTGGTCTTCATCGAGTCGGCGAAGTTGCGGATAGTCGTCAGATCCTCGATGGTGTCGTTGAGCGGCGCCTTGCAGCTCTTCTGCATGGTCTGGGCGAAGGGGATGACGTTGTCGTGGAGGTTCTGCGCCGCCGAGGCGCGCGGCAGGACCATGCCGAAGAGGAAGCCCGCCGAGAGCAGGAGCAGCAGCACGGAGCCGATGAGCGTGACGACGCCCTGACGTGGATCAGAGAAGAGGCCCGGCAGGTTCAGGAGCGTCGCGATCACGGCGAGCGCGAAGGCGATGATCCCGACGATCACCGCGTTGGTTAGCAAGTTCGTGATGTCACTGGATGTGTTCATCTGCACGGCGCCAACCACGCCGAGTAGCAGCGCGACAACCGGGATAAGGAACGCGATAAGCGCCAGGATGGCGGCGCCAAAACCTATGCGACTCACCAGCGACGAATTGCTGTTCATCGTTGAAACCCTCACTATCCGCCGTCACTGGCGGGAGCAAACAATAATGCCACACAGACACGGCTAGCCAGAAAGCGAGCTTCTGCAGGTTCACCCCGCGTCGGGTGATGGGAGAGAGTCCGCGTATCCAGGAGACGACGCCGCTTCGCCACCGCGCCCCTTTCTCTGCGAAGCAAGCTGTAAGGATGATCAGTGGCGCTATTGTAGAGGGAAATAACATAATGCGCAAGCAGCAGTTTTCTGCATGCTTTTCCAGATTCGTTCTCCACAGCCTGGCGGCGCGGCAGAGCTACCTCCAGCGACCAATCTATGGGCGATGAGCGTTGCGCCGGCTGCGTTTCGCCCGGCTGGGCGCGCGCTCGGGCCGGCCAATGGGGCGGTTCTCTTCGTCGCGGGGAAGCTTGTTCTTGCCAGGGCGGTTGCGATAACGCAGTCGCTCGACGGGACGACCATCGCGCAGATGCTCGCGCACGATCTCGTCCACGTCCTCGACCCGCACGCCCCAATACCAGACGCTTTCGGGGTAGACGACGATCATCGGGCCGTGGCCGCATTGATCGAGGCAGCCACTGTGATTGACACGAACCGTCGTGTTCAGCCCCTCGGCGGCGACGCGCTCCTTGAGGCGCGCATGGACGCCACGCCCGTCGCCGTCCACCTCCGGGCAGTATTTGCCGCTGGTGCAGACGAAGACGTGTCGCTCCCAGATCTGACTGGTGATCTCGTCCTCAGGCGTAACGTCTCGCTCATCACTCATCGTTGTCATCGGTTCCTGATTTGACTTGCTGCGACGCCATGCGATTCACGACGACCGTACTATGCGCCCGCTGGCGCTCCAGCGCATCCTCCAGCAGGTCGCAGAGCGCGCCGACGCCGTCTTCCTGGGCAATCTGCCCGGCGATCTGCCGCGCGCGCTTGCGATACCGCTCCTGATGGAGCAGCTCGTCGAGCAGGGGCGTCGCGCGCTCGACGGTGTAGCGCTTGCGCTGGAGCCAGCGACCCGCGCCGATCGCTTCGACCTGCGCGCCAGCGAAGAACTGGTCCACGCCCCACGGCACGATCAACGCGGGCGTTCCCGCGCGCAGTCCCTGCGCCGTTGTGCCGATACCGCCGTGATGGATGATGGCGGCGCAGCGTGGGTAGACTGCGGAGAAGGGCGCAAAGGGCAAGGCCAGTGCGTTCTCCGGCAGCGGATCAGGCAGCGAGCCGGGAGCCGCGCCGATAATCAATGCCCGCGCGCCAACTTGCTGAAGCGCGGTAACGCTCGTCTGGTAGAAGTCGGCGAATATAGGGCCAAGCTCCGCCGACATCGAGCCACTGGAGACCGCGACGACCGGCCTATCGCCAGCGAAGAACGCCGTCAGTTCCGGCGGCTCGCGCCAGTCGGTTGGCGTATCCCAGTAGAGGAAGCCGGTCACGCTGACGGTCTCTGGCAGGTCGGGCGGCGGCGTGAAGAACGCGCGCGAGACCGCGAGCGCGGTGCGCGGCGACCAGTGATCTTTGCCGGTGTACATCCAGTGGCGCAGCGGCGGCAGGTGGTATTCGGCGCGGATGCGGTTGATCGGCGGGTCGAAGAACGCGCTCATCAGCGCAAGACCTACGCCCCAGGTGATGCGGTTGACCATTGGGTCCAGCGCCTTGGGCAGGCCGAGCTGCTGTGGCGCGGGATTGACCTGTGCGGAGGGAATCGTGACCGGGGTGAGCGTAAGGGTGACGAGCGGGATGCCGGTGAGGTCGTGGATGAATGAGGCGGCGACCTGGAACGGCGGCGCGACCAGCAGATCGGCGTCGGCGCAGGCGGCGCGCAGGTCCTCGATGCGCTCTCGTGTGGTCGGAACGATGTAGTCGCGCACGAGTGTATGCACCGAGCGGAAGGGATTGGTGTCGCGCAGCAGGTCCAGGCTCTGCGCGTTCATCACGGCGATGGCGTCGCCAGCCAGATGCGCGACGGGGAAGCCGAGCCGCTCGACGAGTTCACGAAAGCTTTCCTCGACGGCGAACGTGACGCCGTGTCCGCGCGCGCGCAGCCCCAGCGCCAGGGCGACGTAGGGATTGATGTCGCCACTGGAGCCGAAGGTCGTCAGTACGATACGCGCCATGCGCCGCATACTCCTGAGAAGGTGAAAGGATGGACCAGCAGAGATTGTAACGCGCCTATCGGCGCGTGTACGCCATATGCCGCCGCAATATATTACAATACAGCCGCCGTTATGGCTCATGCTCACGCCGAGGGTTGAACTTGCCCCTGCATGAGTGACAGAATGGATACCCGGCGCTGTCGCGCCGCTGGGCGCGCTGGAAGGATGAGACATACGCTCCAGGAAGATATGTGGGAGACCTGTTCATGACATTGCCTGCGGACGCGCTTGCCGTCCTAGAGCGCACCAGCCGCACGTTCTATATCCCAATTAGCGCGCTGCCGGACCGTCTGCGTGAGGCCGTAGCCTCTGGATACCTCTGCATGCGCGCCATTGACGAGATCGAAGACCATCCAACGCTCGACCCCAAGATCAAGGCGCGCGAGCTGGTGGCCATCAGCGACCTCTTCCAGGCGCAGACCACCGTCGAGGACTTCGCCCACGACGAGTTCGCCGCGATCTTCGCCGGACACGAGGACGAGCAGCCAGAGGTGACGACGCGCATCGGCGAATGGGCGTGTCTCGCGCCGGACTTCATCGCGCCGCGCATCTGGGAGGCGACGGCGGGCATGGCGTCGCGCATGGCGCGCTGGGTGACGGATGATTGGCGCGTCGAGACGGAGGCCGACCTGGATCGCTACACGTACGCGGTTGCTGGGGCGGTCGGGCTGCTGGTCTGCGACATCGGCGCCTGGTACGATGGCGCGCAGATGCACCGCTCACATGCGCTGCATTTCGGACGCGGGCTACAATCTGTCAATATCCTGCGCAACCGCAAGGTGGACCTGGCGCGTGGCGTGGATTTCTATCCCAACGGCTGGACGGACGAGGATATGGACCGCTACGCGCGGCGCAACCTGCGTCTGGCGGACGAGTATGCGCGGACGCTGCCGCCTGGCCCGTTCGGCTACTTCATCCAGATCCCGCTGGCGCTGGCGACCGCGACGCTGGACACGATGGCGGAGGGCGAGGAGAAGCTGAGCCGCGAGGCCGTGCAGGAACTAGTGGCACGGCTGAGCCAGCCATGATGCCTTGACTTCTCTCTGATCTGAATTTTCGCGGCGCCAGCCGCATCGTTGACAAGGAGCGCCCGCGTGAGCGAGCCGTATGACGCCGTCATCATCGGGGCTGGCCCTGGAGGCGCCGCGACGGCGCACTACCTCGCGCTCGCCGGACTACGCATCCTGCTGCTGGATAAGTTCAGCTTCCCGCGTGACAAGACCTGCGGCGACGGCCTGACGCCGCGCGCGCTGCGTATCCTGGATGAGATGGGGCTGCTGGAGCGCATCCAGCGCGAGAGTATGCGCCACGATCTCGTGCGCTTCACCGCGCCGAACGGACGCGAGGTCAACGCCGACATTCCCATGCGCGACGCGCGCTACAGCTATGTCGAGATCATTCCGCGTCTCGCGCTGGACCACCTGATCTTGGAACGGGCCATCGCCAGCGGCGCGACATTCGAGAGTCCTGTGCGGGTGACGGATATCGCGCGCACTCAGGATGGCGTCGTCGTCACGGCGACGCGCGGCAAGCGCACGACCACGTATAACGCGCGGATGGCGGTGATCGCGACGGGCGCGAACATGGCGCTGCTGCTCAAGTTGGGGCTGCTCAAGAAACAGCCAGAGGTCGTGCTGGCGTGCCGGGCGTATTACGAGGGCATCTCCGACCTGCCGGAAGGAGTGCAGTGCCGCTTCGACGGGGTGCCGCTGCCGGGCTACGGCTGGATCTTCCCTGTCTCGCCAACGCGCGCGAACGTGGGCGTCGGTTTCTTTCAGATGGGACTGGCGGGCCGCTGGGCGCCAGACAACGCGCGCGAGGTCTTCGACCGCTGGTTGCAGATCCCCTCGATGCAGCGGCTGCTCGCGGGAGCCTGGCAGGATGGTCCGGTGCGTGGCTATCCGATCCGCGTGGATTTCGCGAAGGCGCCGACCTACGGCGAGCGCGTCATCCTGGTCGGCGAGGCGGCGGGGCTGGTAAATCCAGTGACAGGCGAGGGCATTGACTATGCGCTGGAGTCTGGGAAGCTGGCGGCGGAACATCTGACGGCGATGTTCGCGGCGGGCGAATTTTCCACAGATCGGCTGCGAGCCTATGATGCGCAGTTGCGCTCGGAGTACCAGCGGCTCTTCACACTCTGCGACCGTCTGCGCCTGCTCTACCTCAACGCGCCGATAATCAATCGGGCGATCGCGGCAGGGACGCGCCGGCGAGCATTGCGCGACCTCTACATGAACATCGTGATGGAGAACGACGACGTGATGGCGGCGCTCTCACCGCGCACGCTCGCCACGGTCGCCTTCGGCTGATAGAGCGCAATGAGCGCTGACAGAAAACTGTTAGAGATGGTGAGGCGCTCATGGTAACCATCCGCCCGATGGAGGAAGACGATCTGCCCAGCGTCACCGCGCTCACGACGCAACTGGGCTACTCATCCACGCTCGAAGCTATCACCCAGCGATACCGCGCCATTGTCGCGGATGATAAATGTGCCCTCTATGTGGGCGAGGTGGATGGCACAGTCGCAGGCTGGGTCTATGTCCGCGGCGTGCTGCCCTTCGAGGATGATGCGCGCGCCGAGATCTGGGGGCTAGTGGTCGATGAGCGGCGCCGGCGGCAGAGGATCGGCGAGGCGCTCATGCGACGGGCGGAGCAGTGGGCGCACGACGCCGGCTATCGCGAGGCGCGACTACGCTCCAACGTCACCCGCACCGGCGCGCATGCCTTCTATCGACGCATTGGCTATGCCACGACGAAGACATCGCATATCTTTTGGAAGGCACTGGCCAGTTGAGTATATGTTTGGCAAAGCCGAGAGGTGATCAGGCGCCGTACGCTACTGGGGATGAGCATGACCTATCCTAGTGGCGTACCCACGGTCGACGCGTCCCCCGAGCGCGTCCGGTCTGCCCCGTTCATCAATCGCAATTTCGCCGTCCTTTGGGCCGGACAGGCGCTCTCCATCCTGGGCAACATCGTATTCAGCACAACGTTGGTCGTCTGGATCGCGACGCAACTGGCCAGGAATCAGCCATGGGCGCCACTTGCCGTCAGCGGCGTCGTGCTGGCCGCCGCTATCCCGGCGCTGGTCATCGGCGCTGTCGCTGGCGTGTTTGTCGACCGCATGGAGAAGCGCCGCCTCATGCTGGCGATGGACGGCTTGCGCGCGCTCTTCGTCGGCGCGCTCATCCTGGCGACCGGCGTCATTCCCCTGCCATTCGCGCCCAATGGCCGCTTGCCGCTATCTTGGACTCTCATCGCGATTTACGCCATTGTCTTCTTGATGAATGTTGCTGACCAGTTCTGCAGTTCCGCTCTGCTGGCATTCGTCGGCGACCTGGTTCCAGAGGAGGAACAGCCGAAGGCGATGGGGCTGCGACAGGCGGCGGTCAGCTTCGCCAGCATCCTCGGACCAGCGCTGGCGGCTCCGCTCTTCATCGCGTTCGGCGCGCAGTGGGCGTTACTCATCGATGCGCTCTCCTTCGTCGTCTCGTTCATAACCATTGCGGCCATACGTGCTCCTCAGGAGGCGCCCCGAATCCTGTTGGGCGCCCGCGCGAACTTCGCGCGCGAATGGCGGGAGGGAGTGCGATTCTACGTCCACAGCCGCGTGCTGATGACGCTGCTGGGGGCGATGTGCGTCGCCGTGACAGGCGCAATAGCGTTGGAGACGCTGAACGTCTTCTTCACCACCGATACATTGCACGCGCCGATCAGCCTCTACGGGTCTCTCGGAGCGGCCTTTGGCGTTGGCGCTATCGTCGGCGCCACCCTGGCAGGCTTCTTCGCCGAGCGCTTGGGCGTGGGACGCACATTCTGGTTGTGCCTGCTGCTGGCGGGCGTCGTCGTGGTCGTGTTATCGCGCGTTACCACGTTTGGCCTGGCGCTGCCGCTCTTCGCACTAATCGGCCTCCTGATCACGGGTGTCAATGTGGCAGTGGGACCGCTCGTGCTGCGAGCGACGCCGCGCGAGTTGATTGGGCGCGTCAACTCGGTTATTGGTCCAGCAATGAGCGCGAGCATTCTCATCGGCGCAGCATTGGCGGGGTATCTCGACGGCGAGGTATTACGTGACCTGCATGTTTCCGTCGGAGGAACGACCTTTGGTCCCGCAGACACGGTCTACGCAGGCGCAGGCGCACTGTTCATCGTCAGCGCGTTGGTCGCCAGAGTGTGTCTACGCAGCGCAGACCAACGGGTGAGGAAGCGAACTTTTGAGTGATCGGTCTCGTGGAGCCTGTTTGGCGCTATCATGCGCTAAGCGACTCGTCGAAGCAGCAAGCGCGTCGCGGTAGATAGCGCCGCGCACAGCCCTATTCAGCATCGGTCAAGTCGCTGGGATAGGTCGTGCTCATGCCGCGAAGCGATCCAGATGCACAGATCACAATTTCCTGAATGCGCAAATTCTCATCGAAATTCAAGAATTGGCTGATACGCTTAGGAAAACGCGACGCTATTTCGCGCATGACACCATCGCCTGCCAGGGAGCGCCTAGTAAATGAAGAAGCTTATCGTCTCCGCCGTGATCATCGGCGTGTTCATTATCTATGCGCTAGCGCACGCGCGCGCCAGCGTCGGGTTTACGCCATCGCAAGGCTCTACCAGCTCTTCCTCCGATCCGTCGAGCGGATCGAGTTCAGGCTCTTCCAGTGGGTCCGGCTCGTCAGGCAGTCAGCAGGGAAGCACGCCAACGACGACAGGGCAATACAAGAATGGCTCCTACACCGGGTCCGAAGCCGACGCGCAATGGGGCTACATCCAGGTCAAGATCACGATTCAGAACGGCAGGCTGACGAATGTGCAGTTCCTGGAGTATCCCAATCACCGCGACCGCTCAGTCGAGATCAACAACTACGCGATGCCACAACTCACGAGCGAGGCGATCCAAGCGCAGAGTTCGCAGGTGGACGTCATCTCTGGCGCGACCGATACGAGCGAAGCGTTCATGCAGTCCCTCGGCGACGCGCTCTCGCAAGCCTCCTAGCATTCCCTGACCGCGCAAGGAGCGCGCCCGATGACCCAGATGAAATCGATGAAGGATACACGGCTGCTGATGGGCATGCCCATTACCGTCGAGGTGGCGGACGAAAGCGTTTCGAAGGACGACCTGGAGACCGTCTTCAGCTATCTGGTCTCCGTGGACGAGAGATTCAGCACATACAAGGAGACGAGCGAGGTTTCGCAGCTCAATCGCGGCGAACTGCGCGAGGATGAGTACAGCGACGATCTGCGGACGGTCCTGGCGCTGAGCGAGGAGACACGCCGTGCCACCGGCGGCTATTTTAGCATTTGGTGTGATGGCGTCTGCGACCCTTCTGGACTCGTGAAGGGCTGGGCTGTCCGCAACGCTGCGCGCATCCTGGACGAGCGCGGCTTTCAGAACTATTACCTCGACGCGGGCGGCGACCTCCAGCTTGCGGGGATGAAGGATGGCGCGCCGTGGCGGGTCGGGATACGCAATCCGTTCAACCGCGCCGAACACGTCAAGGCGCTCTCGATCACCGATCGCGGTGTCGCGACATCGGGCACGGCGATTCGCGGGCAGCATATCTACAACCCCCGCCACGCCGACCAGCCAATCACCGAGATCGTTAGCATGACTGTCATCGGGCCGGATATCTACGAGGCCGACCGCTTTGCGACGGCCGCCTTCGCGATGGGACGCATGGGCGTCGCCTTCATCGAGGGGCTGGACGGCTTTGAAGGCTACATGATCGACGCGCAGGGCATCGCGACCTACACCAGCGGCTTCGAGAGGTATGTCCTATGTTGAAACGGATTGACGCCGCGCTCGACGGCGTGACGATGTACCGGCTGACGCTCTACGTCCTGCTGGGGCTGCTGGGCGTGGCGGTCGCGCTGGGCGCGTTCGGCCTGCTCCCCTTCTCGCCGCTCTCGATGCTGCTCTCCGCCGCGTTTCTGCTCATCATCTGCTGGGCGATGAACACGCTGCTGGCAAAGATTCTCGGCGTGCCGACGAACAGCGAGTCCACGCTCATCACCGCGCTGATCCTGGCGCTGATCATCGACCCAGCGCAGTCATTCGACGGCTTCCAGTTCCTGGGGTGGGCCGCGATCCTGGCGATGTCATCGAAGTATATCCTCTCGATCAAGAACAAGCATATCTTCAACCCTGCCATCATCGCCGTGGTGATCACCTCGTTCGCGCTAGGCGAGTCGGCGAGTTGGTGGATCGCCACTGCCGCGATGGCTCCGGCGACGCTGCTGGGCAGCCTGCTGATCGTGCGCAAGATCCGCCTGGAGGAGATGGCGGCATGGTTTGTCATCGCCGCGCTGGTCATGATGTGCGTCGTCAGTGTGGTCCTCGGCCTCTCCATCCCGCAGGAAGTAGAGCGGCTGGTGATCGCCGCGCCGCTTATCTTCGTGGCCGGGGTGATGCTGACGGAACCACTAACAGCGCCGCCGACACGCAATCTGAAGCGCTTCTACGCGCTGCTGACCGGCGCGCTCTTCGTGCCACAATTGCACATCGGCGCGCTCTACTCGACGCCGGAGCTAGCGCTGGCGGTAGGCAACGTCTTCTCGTGGCTTGTCAGCCCCAAGCAGCGCGTGACGCTCACACTCAAGCGCAAGGCGCGAGTCGCGCCCAGCGTCGTAGATTTCTACTTCACGCCGTCGCAGCGCCTGACGTTTAAACCGGGGCAGTATATCGAATGCACGCTGACGCATCCCAACGCCGATGCGCGCGGCGTGCGCCGCTACTTCACCATCGCCTCCTCGCCGACCGAGGAGAGCATTCTGCTCGGCGTGCGCTTCTATAAGCGCAGCAGCACCTTCAAAACGGCGCTGTATGGTCTCGGCGGGCGCACAAAGTTACTGGCCGGGCAGGTCGCGGGCGACTTCACGCTGCCGGGCGACGCCAGTCGCAAGCTCGTCTTCATCGCCGGTGGCATCGGCGTCACGCCGTTTCGCAGCATGCTGAAGTATCTGCTCGACACCAACCAGCGGCGCGATATCGTGCTGCTCTACGCGAACAGGAACGCAAGCGACTTCGTGTATCAGGATGTGCTGAGCGAGGCGCAGCGGCGGCTGGGCATGCGCGCGGTCTATACGCTGACCGATCAGCGGGCGATCCCAGCGAACTGGCAGGGCGCGCGCGGCAGGATCGACGCGCAGATGATCCAGACGGCGGTTCCCGACTACCGTGAGAGCACGTTCTATCTCTCCGGCCCGCCGGAGATGGTGAACGAGCACGAGAAGGCGCTACGAGGACTGGGAGTAAGTCGCAGCCAGATCAAGAAAGACTACTTCAACGGCCTCGTCTAGCTGACCTGCAAGAGTGTCAGATAACTGCTCCTCCGCCACTCTCTGCGCGGCATATGCTCTCCGATGGCGCTGGAGCGCCGTTGAACGTGATACTACACAGGAGAGCGATAGATGTTACGTGGCAAGCATGTCGTCTTGCGGGCGATGGAAAAAGACGACATCAAGCGGCTGCACGAGTTGCACGCCAATGTCGATCTCATCTTGTTCGGCGATGGGGTCTGGCGTCCGGAGCCGCTGGCGGCCTGGGAAAAAGAATTTGACAAGCATCTGGAAGACCATGACAAGGCCGATTTCGTCATCGAGGTGGATGGCCGCGTGATCGGCGAGATCGGGCTGCATCCCCATATGAACCGCCGCGCGGGCGTCGCACATCTGGGCGTTGGCATCTACGACCCGGAGTACGTGGGCAAGGGCTATGGCCGCGACGCGGTGACGACGCTGCTCGACTGGAGCTTCCGCATCCTCAACCTGCGCCGCGTCGCGCTGGAGACGCTGGCGACGAATGAGCGCGCCATTCGCGCCTACCGCGCCTGCGGATTCGTCGAGGAAGGACGGCTGCGCGAGCACGAGTACGTGGATGGGCGTTACGTGGATATCGTCGTCATGGGCGTGCTGCGCTCGGAGTGGGAGAAATCGCAGCGCGGCTAGCTGCGCGGTTGACTTTTGATCTGGTGAAGCAGCGCCTGGGCTGTGGCGAGCGTCCAGTCCTCGCCGTAGAAGGCGCCTGGCCGGCGTGGCGGCTCCATCCAGGGCGCCAGCTCCCAGTCCACCTCGAATGGCGCGAAGCCGCTATCCTCAATGAGTCGCGTGACGACCGTCTTCGCCTCGGCGTCCGTGGCGCAATAGGGCATGGCGATGCGATCTGGCCCTGTGCGTCCGGCAGAGGCCGCCTGGAAGCCAGCGGTGAGCGTGTTGTAGGCTTTGGCGTAATGCGCGCCAATCAGCATCTCAGCGTGATACGCGGCGGCGCTGACGCCTCCAGGCAACTGCAATACGCCGCCCGCGCCGAACTGATTGGTTGTGTCGATCACGACCATGCCGGTGAGTGGACCAGCCTCCGCCAGCGCAGCCTCGTATGCGGCCCACGGCACCGAGATCAATACCACATCGCTGAATGTCGCGGCCTCGCCGATCGAGCCGACCTGCGCCCCCGTCTGGCGCGCAATCGCCCCCAACTCATCGGGGTGGCGTGAGCTGAACATGATCGTATGGCCGGCTTTGGCCCAGAGGGCGCCGACTGTGCCGCCGATGTGACCTGAGCCGATGATCCCGATCTTCATCTCTTCCTCCTTGAGCGAACTGGCGACTCTCCTTCGATGCATGAGCCGCTGGCAGACTATAGGCGCGCGCGCCAGCCGCGCCCACTCCCCATGTGGCCAGTATTTCGATGCGCGTTGGGGCATCGCCAGCGGTATAGTGCGGCGAAGGAGACGCGATAGAAGGCGTATTTGGAGGGGCGTCCTTCACCTGTGCGCTCTCACGAAGACGACATGATGCGCTCGACTGGCGTCATCAGCGACAATCCAGCCCGCGCACTTGAGGGCTGCGTCTAGTCCTCCGTGTGATTCTCCGAGGGCGTCTCTGTGGATGGAAGCGCGGCAACCTGACTTACAGGCAGGCGTTCGAGGAGACGCCGGAGTTCCGCCACTTCGGCGGTGAGCTGATCGAGCTGCGCGCCGAAGCCCGCTGGCGCTGGCAGTGTCGCCGGGTCGTGGGCTGGCTGATCGGCTGGCTTCTCTTCGGGCTTGTTTTCAGCGGGCGAGAGGAAGGTGTTGGCGAGGAAGCCGGTCAGCACGCCAAATAACCCGACGCCCACGATCATGATGAGGACGCCGACGATGCGGCCGGAATTCGTCACCGGATACTTATCGCCATAGCCCACGGTGGTGATCGTCACGATGGTATACCAGACGGCGTCCGAGGCCGTCTGGATATTGGCGTCCGGCGCGTTCCGGTTCGCCGTCAGCTCGAACATGCTGCCGTATTGAATCACGATCACACAAAGGATCAGCACGGTATAGAGGGCGCTGCCCGCACGATCATGGAGCATCTTATTGATCAGCGTCTTCATTCCCACCGCGCGCACAAGCCGGGTGACACGCGCGACCCGGAAGACGCGGGCGATGCGCAGACCAGGAAATGGTAGGCTGCCGAGCAAATCCAGCCAACCCAACTGGCGAAAGAAGTATTTCCTCTTACTCTCGGCGTTGCGCAGGCGACCCAGGAAGTCGGCAAAGAAGACGAAGCAGAGGCCGGTGTCGACGATGACGATGACGTTCCTGACGGCGGGATCGGGCACGACCAGGGCAAGCACGATGTTGATAATCGAGATGACGGAGAGCGCCCCAATGAACAACTCGTAGCTGTTCACTTCCTGTTTTTCAGCCGCAGTGACCTCAGATACTGCCATGTGCGCGCCCTTTCATCCCCGCCACATCAGTTGTCGCCGCCGACGGTAAGCTCCAGGTCAATGCAATGAAGCATACGATAACTACGCTTATGACGCGCCAGACTCGCGTGTGAGCACATCCACCATCTCACGCGCGACCTGCATGTTGATCTCGGCTGGAACGGGCTGTGGTCCGTGGGAAAGATCAGCGTGATGGCTCGCCAGATAGGCCAGCGAGCGCGCCTGCAACGAGAAGCCGATATCCATTGTCTCGACTGGGTTGCCGCCGCCACCGGCCAGGTTGAGCATCTCGCCCTGCGCCAGCAGCGTGATCTGCCGTCCATCCGCCAGCGTGTAGACCTCGACGCGATCGCGGAAGCTCTCGACCTCCACCGCACGGCGCGAGAGTTCCGCCAGATCGATCTCCCAGGAAAAATGCCCGGCGTTGGCGAGGATCGCGCCGTCGGGCAGGCGGTCGAACGAGTCCCCGGCTATGACTCCGGGCCTGCCGGTTGCGGTGAAGAAGACCTCGCCGGCGCCGAACGCATCGTTCAGGGACAGGACACGCATGCCGTCCAGCACGGCTTCGAGCGCGCGGATGGGATCTGGCTCGACGACGGCGACATGCCCGCCGAGCAGGCGCAGCCGCCGCGCGATGCCGCGCCCCACCGAGCCGTAGCCGAAGACGACAAAGCGCCGCGACTGCACGAGCAGGTTCGTCTCGCGCATGAAGCCTTCGATGACGCTGGGGCCGACGCCGTGCTCGTTCTCCATGATGAGCTTGAGCGGGCTGTCGTTGATGACGATGATTGGGAAGGGGACGGCGCCCTGATAGTCGGCGCGCAGGCGGTTTGCGCCGGTGGTCGTCTCCTCGGTCCCGGCGAGCACGCCCTGGCCGCCTTGTTCCAGAGACGTCGCCACGAGGTCGGCGCCGTTGTCGAGCAGCAGCGTGGGCTGGTGAGTCAGCACCTCGCGGATGTTCTCCAGGTGTTCGGCGCTGGTCTCGCTCTCGCGTCCTAAGACCGTGACGCCGGTGGAGCGCAGCGCCGCCG
>DATAOM010000052.1:0-6717 GCA_036265775.1 Ktedonobacterales bacterium
AGGACGAGCACAAAAGAGGCTGGGGCGTATAGCTCCAGCCTCTTTTGTGTTTCGCGCCAGCGAACCTAAGCGATTCCCTAGCGGACGCCAGCCACCTTGACCATGGTGCGCAGGCAGCGGGTGCAGGCCCTGACGGTCTGCGGGCGGCCATTGAGGACCATGTGCCGGTGTTGCAGGTTCAGACTGAACTTGCGCTTGGTGTGCCGGTTTGAATGCGAGACTCGATTGCCATACTGTGGCTTTCTACCGCAAATATCGCAGCGCGCCGCCATTTGTTCCCATCCCTTCACGTCAATGGTCTGATGCGATGCCATTCGTCAGGCTATCCGCTCACGCGCAAGTGCGCGCTGTCATGCTTCGTTTGTTCTGTGTCCTGTACCGGGCCGCTCGCGCACGCTCATTCATCTACGCGCCGCGTCTGGATATATCACGCCGGAAAACAGCACACCCGGCTAGTATAACATGGCGCGCTAACTGGTCGCAACCAGCTTCCCCAATGAGCGCTTCCGCAGATTCCCGCAGAGTTCTCGCGCGGGCGCTTCCACGCCGCGCCGGGGCATGATAGAATAGGTCGCAACATGTGTTTGCGAGCTAACCCGCGCAGCATCCCCAGTTGACTCCATTGTGCGCCTCATAAGCGCGCCACTGGTAGTATTGCGGCTGCGCCGAAATGGATACCAGTATGCCCACTCTAGGAGAAGAAGACGCCGTGAGCAGCGCCGAAGCGTCACGCACATTACCTTCGTCGCCGTCGTCGCCTGCATCCGCCGCTCCAAATGAAGCGCCATCGCGCCAGGGGAAGATCGAGGTCTCCGCGCGCGCCATCGCCACGGTGGCCGGGCGCGCCGTCGCCGATAGCTATGGGGTCGTCGGGATCGCCGCGCGCCGCGCTCGCTTCGGTGGCGTCGAGATTCTGACGCCGGAGCACTACTCGCGCGGTGTGGACGTGCGCTTTGAAAAAGACTACGTGCGAATCGACCTGTACGTGGTGTTGGAGCATGGGCTGCGCATCACGACCATCGCGCACAACATCATGGCTAACGTCAAGTTCGCGGTCGAGCGCACGCTAGGGCTGCGGGTTGTGCAGGTCAACGTCAACGTGCAGGGGCTGCGCGTCAGCGAGACACGCTGAAGAACGCGGAATCGGCGCGGCGTCGTGTGCTCGCGCCTGTGTAAGAGCGAGTCGGTGTAAGGAGGGCGAGCCAGGGCCAAGCGCCCTGTGCGACACGTATGGCAGGAAACTTCTTTACGCGCCTGGCGCGCCCACGCCCGCGACACATCAGCGTCTTCGATGGGCAGGACTTCAAACGCGCCATCCAGGCGGGCTACGCCTGGCTGGAGCAGCATCGCGCCGCCGTCAACGCCCTCAATGTCTTTCCCGTCCCCGATGGCGACACTGGGACCAACATGACGCTGACGTTGCGCGCCGCCACCAAGGGCATCGCCGACTCGAACGAGACCTCGGCGGCGAGCGTCGCCGAGACGCTGGCGCGTGGCGCATTGATGGGCGCGCGCGGCAACTCCGGCGTCATCCTCTCGCAGATCCTGCGCGGCTTCTCGCAGGGACTCGCCGGCAAAGAGACCTTCCTTGCCTCGGATTTCGCCGCCGCGCTGAACGAGGCGGCGCGCATGGCCTACACCGCCGTCATCAAGCCGGTCGAGGGGACGATTCTGACCGTCATCCGCGAGGCCGCCGAGGGCGCGCAGGCGAGCGCCGCGACCGGCGCTGACCTCACCATCGTCCTCGAAGCCACCGTCCGCGCCGCGCGCGTCGCCGTCCAGAAGACGCCCGACCTCCTGCCGACGCTCAAGCAGGCCGGGGTGGTGGACGCCGGTGGGCAGGGGCTGACCTATGTCCTCGAAGGCATCTGGAAGTACTCGCGCGGCGAGCCGGTCGAGATGACCGACCAGGAACGCGCCGAACAGGACGCCATTATCCACAAGGGCGAGATCCAGGTCGAGGAGGAGTTCGGCTACGAGGTCGTCTTCATGCTGGCAGGCGAGAAGCTCGACGTGGCGGGCATCCGCGACACGATCACCGCGATGGGCGGCGTCTCGACGGTGGTGGCGGGTGACGCGCAACTCATCAAGGTGCATACACACACGCCGACGCCGGGCAAGATTCTGGATTACGGCGTGAGCCTTGGTAGCCTGCAGGACATCAACATCGAGAATTTGCAGGAGCAGAGCCTGCGCTACGAGGCCGAGGGGCGCGCCGAGCGTGGCGAGGCTCCCAGCGCGAACGGGCGCGCCGCGGTGGCGCAGACGCCAGGCGAGCAGGAATCGGGTGGACTGCACGAGTTGAAGGATATCGGCGTGGTCGCGGTGGTGGCCGGGGATGGCTGGAACGAGGTCTATCGCGAGCTAGGCGTGAGCGCCATTGTTCCCGGTGGGCAGACGATGAACCCCAGCACCGAGGAGCTCTTCGCGGCGGTCGAGAACTGCCCCTTCGAGCAGATCATCCTGCTGCCCAACAACGGCAACGTCATCATGAGCGCGCGCCAGGTCTTGCAACTGACCAAGAAGAAAGCGCAGGTCATTCCCAGCGACTCGATGCCGCAGGGGGTCACGGCTCTGCTCGCCTTCAACCTCGATTCGGACTTCGACGCCAACTGCCAGGCGATGGAGGCGGCGATCAAGCATGTGGATACCGTCGAGATCACGCGCGCGGTGCGCTCGGTGCAGATCGACGGCGTGAACGTGCGCGAGGGCGACATCATCGGACTGGTGAACGGGCGGCTGGTGACGGCGGGAGACGATTCGACGCAGGTGACGCGCGAGTCGCTGACGCGCATGGGCGCCGACCGGCACGAGATCGTCACCATCTACTACGGTGAGGGCATCGAGGCGGCCGCTGCGCAGACGCTGGCGCAGCAGATCAAGTCATGGTTCCCCGGCGTCGAGATCGAGGTCGTCAACGGCGGACAGCCGTACTACGCCTATATCATCTCAGCCGAATAGCGGGTAGTCTAGGCGATGGCGGGGCGACGTGGCCCCCTTGGATTGGGCGCTAGTGGCGCCTGTTGGTAACGAAGAGGCGCCTGAGCATGACAGTGATGATCGCCGTCGATAGCACGTCCGACATTCCCCAGGAACGCGCGCGCAGTCTGGATATCACCATTGTCCCGCTGCTGGTGCTGTTCGGCGACGAGTCGTACCGCGACGGTATCGACCTCACAACCGACGAGTTCTATAAGAAGCTCACTACCAGCCAGGTCACGCCGACGACCTCGGCGCCCTCCATCGGCGCCTTCCAGGAGGCGTACGAGGACATGATCCGGCGCGGCGCGACCGGTATCCTGCAGCTCTGCCTCAGCGCGAAGCTGAGCGCGACCTACAGCGCGGCGGTCCAGGCGGCGGAGATGGTCTCGAAGGAGAAGAACATCCCGATTGAAGTCGTCGATTCCGGCCAAGTTAGCGCGGCGTTCGGTCTGCCTGCGCAGATGCTGGCGAAGGAAGCCCGCGACGGCGCCAGCCTCGATCAACTCAAGGCGCGCGCGACGAACATTCTCTCGCGCGTCCATCTCTACGCCGCACTCGATACGCTGGAGTTCTTACGCCGGGGCGGGCGCATCAGCGGCACGGCGGCCTTCGCGGGGTCGCTCCTCCAGGTCAAGCCGCTGCTGACGGTGCGCGACGGTGAGGTGGTTCAGTTGGAGCGCATCCGCACGCGTGGCAAGGCCTTCGAGCGCGTCGGCCAACTCATCGCCAAGCTGATGCCGCTGGAGGCGATGGCAATCATCGGCAGTGACGAGGACACCCGCCAGCAGCTTGCCGCCGTCGTGCGTCCCTTCTGGACCGGCGAGACGAACCAGGGCGCGCTCGGCCCCGTCGTCGGCACGCATGCGGGTCCGGGCGCTGGTGGCGTCATGGGCATCACCCGCGAGTAGATGGAGTCTCCCGCGCAGAGCGTGGCATCATGGCCTCGAAGAGCGGCTTGCGCTTGGTATTCTGGAACGCCGCGATGCGCCAGTGCCCGTCGGACTCGTGGACTAGTGTGTAGGTTTGGACCTTCGTCAGCTTTTTGGGGCGCTTGCGCTTGTAAGTATCGCCGCGACTCGTGACAACCGCTGTATCTGGTCCTACGAGGCGCACATCGAGTATCTGATCCGCCAGTCGCGTCCCTTTGAGGAACTTCGTCCACAGCGCGCGATGGCTCTCCGCGATCTCGCGGCGGCCACAGGAATACGTGCCAAGCCAGGTGATGTAGGTGGCGTTGTCGGTAAAGAGCGCGCCAAAAGCGTCGGCGTCGTGTCGCGCCCAGGCGTCGAGCAGCGAGGCGATCACAGCGGTAACGGCGGCGCGATCGTCAGTAACGATCATGTGCTTCTCCATTTCAGGGCTGTACAGATGTCTTCGCGGGCGAGACCTCGTAAACGACCGGCTGCCAGCCACGCATCCGGTAGATCTGGTTCCAGAGCCGCGCCCATGGTCCCTTGCCAAAGTAGGCGGAGACCGCCTCTGCTTCAGCGCCATCCAGCCGATGCGCGACCCCGGTGACGCTGGGGCCGGTGGGCTTGCCCATTCGCGTGCAGCGGGCGAGCGTGACGCTGGGAGTGTGAGCGAGCCGCTTCAGCTTGCCGGTCGTTGACCAAGTGGTGAAGTAGACGCGCTCGCCGCGCACCCGAATCTCCACCGGCGTTGGCACGGCCTCGCCGCTGCGCCGGAATGTGGTGAGGAGGGCGACACCCTTGGCGGGAAGCGCCGCAAACGCCTCGCTGGTTTGGCCCTGTATCTGTTGAGTCTTCATGACGCTGCCTTCCTGGCTTGATCCGCAGGCTGATCTCAATGGGCGCGGATGTGGTACCATGAGTCCGCACCTTAGCGTTGCTAAATTTAGCTTTGCTAAGGATACGCGCCGCCGCGCATTCTTGTCAAGATGTGTGGCGCTGATATGCGGAAACGGGTGAAAAGGAGACGCGTCCATGCCGCTGGAACGCGAGACCGTCGCGCGCGCGGCGCTGGCGGTGCTGGATGAGGTTGGGCTAGATGGCCTGACGGTGCGGCGCATCGCCGAGGCGCTGGGCGTGCAGAATCCCGCGCTCTACTGGCACTTCAAGAATAAGCAGGATCTGCTCGACCGCATGGCCGAGGTTATGCTCGCCGACGCCTACGCCGAGCTTGGGGCGCCACCGCCCAATGCCTCCTGGCCCGAGACGCTGAGCGCGCTGGCGCATTTGTTTCATCGCGCGCTCTCCTCGCACCGCGATGGCGCGCGGGTCATCGCGTCGGCCAACCTCAGTGGGAGCGAGACCGTAGGGGTCTTCGACGACGCGCTGCGAAGGCTCCAGGATGCGGGCTTTAGCGCGCTGGCGGCGCTCAACGCGACGCTGACTATCTCCGCCTACACCATGGGCTCCGTGCTGGACGCGCAGCTCGACCCGTACCGCGCGGTGGACCCACGCCCAGAAGCGTCTGGGGTGCTGCATGGCGGTGTGGACGCGGAGCGCTATCCGGCGCTGGCGGGCGCGTTGGGCGAGGTAGCGCGCGTCTCCACTGGTCAGGATCGCACGGCGGCGTTCGAGGCGGGGCTTCAAATCATCCTTGCGGGCATCGGCGCGACATTGCCTGTATCTGAGCGCTGAGGCTGGCGTCAATCACGCGCGTAACGTTCGGCGAGCGCGTAGAATGCCTGTTTTGGCTCCCACGGCATGCCTGGATACTGCTCGCCAGTCGCGCCATCTAGTACCCTCACCACGCCATAGGCGGCGCTGTCGAGGTCGTGGCGCGGATCAGGATTCGAGGGATAGGTGTAGCTGGCGAAGGTAAACCAGAATGCGCCCTCCACCTGCTCCTCCTCAAGGATGTTCATGACTTCCGCAAGATACTCCACCTGGGTTTGCTCGTCGCGGATCACGTCCTCGGTCAGACGCGGGGGCTGCGCCGCGCGATCTACAATGGCCCAGCCCAGGCCGCCACGGTCCTGAGCGCCCTCATATGTGCAGCAGCCGAACTCTGTCACCACGACTGGACGCTCGTGGGCGAAGTAGGCGCGCAACTGCTCGCGGTAGGCGCCTTTATTTTGTGCGTCACGGTAGGCGTCTACGCCCACGATGTCGAAGAGGGACCAGTCCACCTGCTCCCACGCTCCCGACGCATAGGTCACGGAGCCAGCGAACTGCTTGCGCACGGCGGCGACGGCTTGCGCAAGGAAGGCGTTGAAACGGCGCAGCAGTTCTTCAGGGGAATCAGACTGGCTGGCCATCAGCGCGGGATTCATCAGCGCCTGCATACGCTCCCACATTGTCGCGCCGGGAATGAAGCCGCTGTTATAGAGCGACATCTCGCAGCCGAGGACGAAGACGAGGTGCGATGGCGGCTGGCGCAGCGCCTCGGTGGCCTGCGCGCAGGCCATGAAGTAGGGGATCAATTGCTCGGGGGTCATGTTGGTTGGGAACGGCGCGAACCAGACCGTCAGCCCTTCCGCGAGGGCGTACTCGGCGGCCAACGCGATGCGCGCCGGGTCGCCTCCGCTGATGCGCACGGCGTTGCAGTGCAGATCGCGCGCGATGACCTCCATCTCGCGGCGCACCTGGAGCGGGTCAAAGGACGCGCGCGAGAGCTGGTCGCCGAGGGAGACGACGCCGGTGTCGTAGTTGATTCCCTTCCAACGCATGAGGGGCTCCTTCTCGTTTTCGTATGTCCAGAATACGTCTCAGCATACGACACGAGGAAGCGCATCTATAGGGTGACGCGATTGCCGCCCGCGGGCATGGT
>DATAOM010000053.1:0-23870 GCA_036265775.1 Ktedonobacterales bacterium
CCGAGCAGGAGGCCGTGCGAACCCGCATCGGCGCGACGCCGCTCAGCCAGATTCCATCACTGGCGGCGTGGCGCGGCGTCTTTCGTGGCTTCGGCCTCGACCCGACGCAGTATCGCGGCGCGGCGGAGGCGTTGTTGCGGCGGCTGACGAAGAAGGGCGAGATTCCCAGCGTCAACACGCTTGTGGATATCGGCAACCTCGTCAGCATTCGCTACGCGCTGCCGGTCGCACTCTTCGATCTGCGCGCGACCAGCGGAACAATCACCGTACGTTTCGCCAGCGGCGACGAGCGCTACACGACGCTCAACGAGGCGGGCGAGGCGCAACCCGCGCATCCTGAACCGGGCGAGGTGATCTTTAGCGACGAGACGGGGCTGGTGATCGCGCGGCGCTGGTGCTGGCGGCAGAGCGACGAGAGCGCGATGCGCGACGACTCGACGCGCGCGCTGGTGACGGTGGAGGCCCACCACGAGGGCGGTCGGTCGGACGTGACGGCGGCGCTGGCCGATCTGCAAGCGCTGCTGGCGCGCTATGCGGGCGGCGAGTACATGACGGCGATCCTGGATGCCGAGCATCCAGAGGTCTAGCGGGGAGTGGAACGATGTTACGCGACGCGAGAGCGTCAGTGGCAAGAGATGGCGCGCGTACCGATACAGCGCCTATGCTAACGCCGCTCTGGCGCGAGATCTCTGCCGACCTGGAGACGCCCGTCTCGGCCTATCTGAAGCTGGCGCGCGGGCGCTACGGCTTCCTGCTGGAGAGCGTCGAGGGCGGCGAGCGGCTGGCGCGCTACTCCTTCGTCGGGACCGATCCCTATATGGTCCTGCGCGTGCAGGATGGCGTGGCGGAGCGACGCTGGCTTAGTGGACCGCGCGCCGGAACGGTCGAACGCGAGGAGTGCGACGACCCACTGCGCATGATTCAGACGGAGCTAGAGCGACGTCCGCGACCGGCGGTTGCCGGCTTGCCGCGCTTCTCCGGTGGCGCGGTCGGCTATCTGGCATATGAAGTGGCGGCGCGCTACGAGCCAAGTGTTCCCATTCCCGACGCGCATCCTCTGGCGACACCTGATGCTGTCTTCCTGTTCAGCGACACGCTGCTGATCTTCGATCACGTCCGCCAGCGCGCGCTGCTGCTGACTCACGCCGACCTCAATGCAACTGGCGGTGATGAAGCGCTGGCTCGCGCCGAGGCTGAGGCGCGGCTCGACGAGATGGAGCGCAGACTGCGCGCGCCCACACCACGAGCGCCACGCGGCCAGACGCCCCGCCAGCGTGTGCGGGATGTGGCCCCCGCGCCGCTCGCGGAGCCTGACGCCTACATGGCGGCGACGCGGCGCATTCAAGAGTACATCCGCGCGGGCGACTGCTATCAGGTGGTGCCATCGCGGCGGCTCGCGCGGCCGACACGCGCACATCCCTTCGCGATCTATCGCGCCCTGCGCTCGATCAATCCCTCACCTTACATGTTCTATCTTGCGCTGGACGATTTCGCAGTCGCCGGGGCCTCGCCAGAGCTGCTCGTGCGCGTCGAGGCGGGCGAGGTCGCGGTGCATCCCATCGCCGGGACGCGCCGCCGCGATCCTGATCCCGCCGTAGACGCCGCGCTGGAGGCGGAGCTACGCGCCGACGAGAAGGAACGCGCCGAGCACCTGATGCTGGTGGACCTGGGGCGCAACGACGTGGGGCATGTGAGCGCGCCGGGCAGCGTCCGCGTCACCCAGTTCATGGAAGTGGAGCGCTATTCCCATGTGATGCACCTGGTCTCGCACGTGACGGGCCGGTTGCGCGCCGACCTGACACCGTACGACGCGCTGCGAGCGGGCTTCCCCGCCGGGACGGTCTCTGGCGCGCCCAAGACACGCGCCATGCAGATCATCGCCGAGGTCGAGGGGCAGCGGCGCGGCGTCTACGCAGGCGCGGTGGGCTACATCGGCTTTGACGGTTCAATGGATACCTGCATCGCCATCCGCTCGCTGACGATCAAGAATGGCGTGGCCTATGCGCAGGCGGGCGGTGGCATTGTCGCGGACTCCAATCCAGAAGACGAGTACCGCGAGACGGAGAACAAACTTGGCGCGACGCTGCGGGCGCTAGAGGAGGCTGAATCACGATGCTCCTCCTGATCGATAACTACGACAGCTTCACTTACAACCTGTATCAATATCTCGCCGAGCTTGGAGCGGAGCCGCTGGTCCGCCGCAACGACGAGATCACCGTCGCGGAGGCCGAGGCGCTGCGCCCCACGCACATCGTGCTCTCGCCTGGCCCCTGCACGCCACGCGAGGCGGGCGTCTGCGTCGCGCTGATTCAGGAATTGGGGCCGCGCATCCCCACCCTGGGTGTGTGCCTGGGGCATCAATGTATCGGCGCGGCGTTCGGCGGTGTGGTGGTTCGTGCGCCAGAGCCGGTACACGGCAAGCTGAGCCAGATCAACCATCGCGGCATTGGCGTCTTTCGCGGGCTGCCGTCGCCTTTCGCGGCGACGCGCTACCACAGCCTGATCGTCGAGCGCGCCACGCTGCCTACCGACCTTGAGGTGACGGCAGAGACCGATGACTGTCTGGTGATGGGGCTGCGCCACCGCGCCTATCCCATCGAGGGGGTGCAGTTCCATCCAGAGTCCATCATGACGCGCGAGGGCAAGCGGCTGCTCGCGAACTTCCTGGCGGCTGAGAATTCCGACGATTCGAGAACGGTCCACATGACGGAGCCGGTGGAGATGGCGACGAGCGAGAGGGGAAGATGAGATGATTCGCGAGGCAATCGGTCAGGTGGTGGCGGGCGGCGAGCTAACGGAAGAAGACGCCGCCGAGACAATGCGCGAGATCATGACCGGCGTGGCGACGCCCGCGCAATTGGGGGCCTTCCTGACGGCGCTGCGGCTGCGCGGCGAGACGGCGGATGAGGTGACGGGGCTGGCGCGGGTGATGCGTGAGCATGCGGTTCATGTGTCGCTACGCCACGACCTGCGCGCGGTAGACACCTGCGGAACCGGCGGCGACGCGTCGGGGACGTTCAACGTCTCGACGGCGGCGGGGCTGGTCGTGGCGGCGTTGGGTCAGCCGGTCGCCAAGCACGGCAACCGCGCGGCGACGAGCCAGTGCGGTAGCGCAGATGTGCTGGAGGCGCTGGGTGTCAAGCTGGACCTGGGGCAAGAGCAGGTGGCGCGCTGTGTCGAGACGGTCGGCTTCGGCTTCATGTTCGCGCCTGCCTATCATCCCGCGATGCGCTACGTTGGCCCGACACGCCGCGAGATTGGCGTGCGCACCGTCTTCAACATTCTCGGCCCGCTGACGAATCCGGCGGGCGCGCGCTACCAGACGCTGGGTGTGGCCGACGCGAAGCTCCTGCCGCTGATGGGCGAGGCGTTGAGCCGGCTGGGCTGCGCGCGGGCGCTGGTCATCTACGGTGAGGACGGGGTGGACGAGGTCTCGCTGGCCGCGCCGACGCGGGTCTGTGAGGTCGCCGAGGGGCAGCTGCGCGAGTACACGATCACGCCGGAGTCGCTGGGCTTGCCCGAGCGGTCGCGTGACGAGGTGCGCGGTGGCGATCCGCAGGAGAACGCGGCGCTGCTGCGCGAAATCCTTGGCGGGAAGCAGGATGGCGCGCCAGCCGATATGGTGGCGGCGAACGCAGGAGCGGCGCTCTACATCACCGGCCATGCGGCGACGTTGAAGGATGGCGCGCAGATGGCGCGCGAGGCGCTGCGTTCCGGCAAGGCGCTTGGCACGCTGGAGGCGCTGGCGGCGACCTCGCACTCCCTTGCCGCAGTCGTGGACTAAGAAAAGTTGGCATCTATGGTTGAAAGCATCCTCGATCAGATCCTCGAGGCGACGCGGGCAGACCTCGCCGAGCGCCAGGCGCGTGTTCCGCTGGAGGAGTTGCGCGCGCAAGCGACGCTGGCTCCTGCGCCACGACCCTTCACCGATGCGCTGCGTCCAGTTGCGGGCGGCTCCGCGCGACTGATCGCCGAGATCAAGCGCGCCTCGCCGTCGAAGGGTCTCATTGCTGCGAGTTTCGATCCGGTGGCGCAGGCGCAGGCGTACGAGCGCGGTGGCGCGTCGGCGATCAGCGTCCTCACCGAGCCGAACTTCTTTCACGGGTCGCTGGAGCACTTGCGCGCCGTGCGAGATACGGTCGCGCTGCAAGTCTTGCGCAAGGACTTTATCTTCGACCCCTATCAGGTGTATCAAGCGCGCGCTGCTGGAGCCGACGCCCTCCTGCTGATTGTCGCGCTGCTGGACGACGCGACGTTGCGCGAGCTGCTGGCGCTGACGCGCGAGTTGGGCATGGAGGCGCTGGTCGAGGCGCACGACGCCAACGAGGTTCAGCGTGCGGTAACGGCTGGCGCAACCGTCATCGGCGTCAACAGCCGCGACCTGCGTACCTTTGCGGTGAATACGGCGATTGTTCAGACCCTGCGGCCACTGGTCCCCTACAATCGGGTCTTCGTCGCCGAGAGCGGCATCCAGAACCAGCTAGAGGCCACGCGCGCGCGCGCCTGGGGGGCGGACGCTATTCTGGTCGGCGAGGCGCTGATGCGCGCGGGCGATCCTGCAGCATTGGCGCGAGACCTGGCGACGGCGGGTGGCGGCGCGACAGCGGCATTCTTTGAGCGATCTGATCAGCCGTTCGTGAAGATCTGCGGGCTGGCGACCGAGGAGCAGGCGCGAGTCGTGACGCGGCTAGGCGCAGACGCATTTGGGCTGGTCTTCGCGCCGATGGCCCCAGTTCACCGGCGTATCACCGTTGAACAGGCGCGACGTCTCGTTCTGGCATCGCATGAGGAGGCTGGGAGACATACAACTCCCGTGGCGGTTGGTGTCTTCGTCAACGAGGCGCCTAACATCATTGCGGAATGTGCTACGCACGCTGGGCTGGACGTTGCGCAACTCAGCGGCGACGAGACGCCTGATGACTGTGCGCATGTCGCGGCGCTCACTGGTCTGCCGGTTCTCAAGGCGCTGCGCCTGCGTTCGGAACGCGATCTTGCGCAGCTCGACGAGTATGCGCTGGCTGGCGCAACACTGCTGCTCGATACGCCAAAGGACGGCGCGTATGGCGGCACGGGCGAAACGGGCAATTGGACCCTGGCGCGTGAGGCGGCGCGACGCTGGCCGGTCATTCTCTCCGGCGGCCTCACGCCGGAGAACGTGGCAGACGCAATAGAGGCGGCGCATCCGCGTGGCGTAGATGTCTCCAGCGGCGTGGAGACGAATAAGGCGAAAGACCTCGACAAGATCGCGCGCTTCATTGCCGCCGCGCAGTCATCTAGCGAGAACAGTAGAGAGCGAGTGGGCGCATGACACAGCAAATTGACAAGACGAGCGCCTACCACCACGGCGTCTATCCCGACGCGCGCGGACGCTACGGCGAGTTCGGCGGGCGCTTCGTCCCTGAAAGCCTGATGGCTGCGCTGGACGAACTTGAGCAAGCCTATCTGGCAGCGCGCGCGGACGTCTCGTTTACGGCGCTTCTGGCCCAGCAGGAGCGCACGTACACGGGGCGTCCCACGCCGCTGTATTTCGCCGAGCGGCTCTCGCGGCGCGTCGGCGCGCGCATCTACCTCAAGCGTGAGGACCTCGCCCACACAGGCGCGCACAAGATCAACAACGCGCTGGGCCAGGGGCTGCTCGCCGCGCGGATGGGCAAGCGTCGCATTATCGCCGAGACCGGCGCGGGGCAACACGGCGTGGCGACGGCGACGGTCTGCGCCAAACTCGGCCTGGAGTGCGTCGTCTACATGGGCGAGGAGGACATGCGTCGCCAGGCGCTCAACGTCTTCCGCATGCGATTGCTCGGCGCGGAGGTGCGCCCGGTCTCCGCTGGCAGCCGCACGCTCAAGGATGCGATCAACGAGGCGATCCGCGACTGGGTGACGAACGTCGCGACGACGCACTACCTGATCGGCTCGGCGGTCGGGCCACACCCCTATCCCATGATTGTGCGCGACTTCCAGTCAGTGATCGGGCGCGAGACGCGCGAACAGATTTTGGAGGCCGAGGGGCGCTTACCAGACACAGTGATCGCCTGCGTCGGCGGCGGCAGCAACGCCATCGGCATATTCCACCCCTTCGCGGGCGACAAGAGTGTGCGGCTGATCGGCGTCGAGGCGGGCGGTGAGGGCGTCGCCAGCGGGCGTCACGCGGCCACGCTTGTCGCCGGACGGCCCGGCGTGCTGCACGGCGCGCTGAGCTACCTCCTGCAGGACGCGCACGGCCAGGTGATCGAGACGCACAGCGTCTCCGCCGGGCTGGATTATCCTGGCGTCGGGCCGGAACACAGCCATCTGCGCGCGACGGGCCGCGCGAGCTACGTCGCGGCTGATGACGCCGCCGCGCTGGACGCCTTCCAGGTTCTCTGCCAAGAGGAGGGCATCATCCCCGCTCTGGAATCCTCGCATGCGGTAGCGCACCTGCTGGCGCTGGGCGAGCGTGGGGAGCTGAAGCCCGACGATCTCGTGGTGATCTGCCTCTCCGGGCGCGGCGACAAGGATATCGACACCGTCTCCCACGCGCTTGGCGTCACACTGAGCGGTGAATAAGAGCGATATAGTGGCAGGCACGCCCGATCAGAGGCACAGGAGCCGAATCAATATGACGCTGGACGAGATACGCGAGGCGTTGCGCGCCGCTGGGCTAGAGCGGCTGGCCGATGTCGCCGAGCGCCTGACGCTGCCTGCGATTCGCATCGAGCTGGCGATGGTGGATGAAGACACGATTCCCGTCGGCGCGTCGAAGCTCGGTGGGCGTCCCGATCTGCCGCCAGACTTCGTGTGGCCGGAATGGAAAGGCGTAGGGCTTACTTCCCTTGCGCAGTTCCGTCTCTCAGACCTTATTGTCTACGATGTTGAGCGCCTCCTGCCAAGCAAGGGCGTGCTGTACTTCTTCTATGAAGTAGTCACCCAACCATGGGGTATGGAGCCTACTGATCGAGGGGCGTGGCAGGTTGTATTCTACGATGGCGTGATTTCGACGCTTGAGCGAACATCATCGCCATTTCCAACTGATCCCACCAGATCCCCTGCTCCTCACCAACTCGACTACACGACCATTCTGACAGTTCCTAATTTCACCCTTGTCGAACACTTTACTGACATACACATGAGCGAGGAGGAGACAGATCGCTATATGGATTTTAAATCCGCTTATGGAGGTCTCAGACACCAAGTACTTGGACATGCTCACCAGATACAGTCACCCATGCAACTATGGTGCGAGCTAGGTCTCGCTGGGCGCTGGTTCAGCGAAATTTTTCAGCAGACTGAGAGGCGTTTGACACCCGAAGGTGAGCGATTGGAAGCGAAAGCCATTGAGGATTGGCGGCTTTTACTCCAGTTGGACTCAATCGAAACAGCTACTCCGGCAGCTTTCGGGTATCCGTGGGTAGTGGAGTGGGGATTGGGCGGCATGCTGTACTTTTACATTCGCAAAGATGATCTTGCTCAATGGCGCTTTTCAGACGTCTGGCTTCAACTACAAACGACATGAACCATCGTGAGGAGAGTCAGGATATGTCACAATCCGAGCGATCAGGCGCTCCTATCGCCGAGGCGTTCGCGCGGGCGAAGGCCGAGGGGCGGGTTGCGCTGATCCCCTACGTCATGGCGGGCTATCCCGATCTGGCAACGTGCGAGGCGCTGGCGCTGCGGCTCGACCAAGCGGGAGCAGATATCGTCGAGCTGGGCGTACCGTTTTCCGATCCGCTCGCCGATGGCGCAACGATTCAGGTGGCGAGTCAGCGAGCGCTGGAGCAGGGCGTCACGCTGGAGGACACGCTGGCCCTGGCGAGTCGCCTCAGCGAGCATATGCGCGCGCCGCTCGTCCTGATGACCTACTACAATCCCATCTATAGCTTCGGCGTAGCGCACTTCTGCGAGGCGGCCAGCGCGGCAGGAGTCGCCGGAATGATCGTACCTGATCTGCCGCCAGAGGAGGCCGAGTACCTACAAGACACGGCCATGCCGTATGGCTTGGAACTGATCTTCCTCGTCACGCCGACCAGCCCGGACGAGCGCATCGAGCGAGTGGCGCGGGCAGCGGAACGCACGGGGGGCGGCTTTCTCTATTGCGTCTCGCTCAGCGGCGTCACCGGCGCGCGCGACCAGTTGCCGGAGGGGCTGGCTGAGTTTATCGCGCGGGTGCGGGCGAAGACGCGCCTGCCGCTGGCGGTTGGCTTCGGCGTCTCTCGCGCGGAGCATATCGCCGAGATCGGGCGCTTCGCTGATGGCGCGGTGATCGCCAGCGCGCTACTCAACGCGGTAGACGCGGCGCCTGCCGACGTTGGCGAGCGTGTCGCGGCGGGCGAGCGCTTCTTCCGCTCTCTCCAGGACGGGGCACGGCACGATCACCCTTAGCCTGCGCTGCCGGCGTGGTGATAGTGTTATAACAGTATCCACGACGGATGAGATGAGCGGGAAAAGGATGGCGCAATGACGACGGCTGAGACGAGCGCGACACTCGACGAGTTTGTGCGCGGCGAGATGGCGCGCTGGACCGTGCCCGGCGTGGCGGTGGGCATCCTGCGTGACGGACAGCGCGAGTCGCACGGCTACGGCCTTGCCAGTATCGAGACGGAGCAGCCCGTCAAGCCTGAGACGCTCTTTCAGATTGGCTCCATCTCGAAGGTCTACACCGCGACGCTGGTCATGATGCTGGTGGATGAGGGCAAGCTCGCGCTGGACGAGCCGGTCATCACGTATGTGCCAGATTTGAAACTCGCCGACGCGCAGGCGCGCGAGACGATCACGCTAAGGCGCCTGCTCAGCCACACCAGCGGCCTCTTCGGCGACTATTTTGATGATTTCGGCATGGGCGATGACGCTCTTACCCGCGCAATCGCCACATTCGACAAGTTACGCCAGCAGTACGCGCCCGGCGCGCTGTGGACCTACTGCAACACCGGCTTCGGCCTCGCTGGGGCCATCATCGAGCGGGTGACAGGACAACCATTCGAGACGGCGATGCGTGAGCGTATCTTCAAGCCGCTCGGTCTGGAGCGCTCCTTCTACTTTGCGCACGAAGCAATTGTCTATGCGAATGCTATCGGGCATAACCAGTTGCATCCTGGCGCCGACGAGCATGAGGTGGCGCGACTCTATCCGCTGCCCCGCTGGGTCAACGCGGCGGGCGGCATCATCTCGAACGTCAACGACCTGCTGACCTTCGCAGAGTTTCACTTGCGCGATGGCATCGCCACCGATGGGACGCGCCTGCTGAGCGCCGAGTCGGCCCAGGCGATGCGCCAGGAGCAGACGCGCGCCGCCAACTTTGCGGAAGGCTACGGCCTCGGCTGGGCGCTGCGTACGGCAGGTGGGGAACAGGTCGTCGAACATGGCGGCTCAACCAACGGCTTCCAGGCCAAACTCGTCCTCGTCCCATCGCGCAACTTCGCCATAGCCATTCTGACCAACAGCAGCCGCGGCTCCGTTCTCAACGAGCATGTACGCGCCTGGGCGCTGGATCACTATCTCGGCCTGCGCGAGGAGCGCCCCACGCCACGACGCCTCTCTGACGACGAGTTGGGCCGCTTCGCCGGGCGCTACGAGCGTCCCGAAGGTCCGATAATCCTCACGATAAGCGATGGCGGGCTGATTCGCACGATGACGCTCACCGATCCGCTGGAGGGCAAGACGGAACACTTCCCGGAGGACCGTCTGGAGGCCATCGGCGAGCGCGAGTTCATCGTGGTCTCCGAAGGAGAGACGAAGGATGGACGCGTAGACTTCATCCTTGGCGAGGATGGCGCACTGCGCTTCGTGCGCATGGGTGGGCGGCTCGCCGACTACAAAGGTCCGGCATGAGCGACCAGTCCTGGCGTCGCCTGCCCTTCTCGGACGCGCCGATGGGACGGCAGCTCGCACTGAGCGAGGCGCTGCTGGCGGAATGCGCGACGAGCGGATCGCCTGCGCTGCGCTGGTACATCCCCACTGAGCCAACTTTGCTCCTGGGCAATGGGCAGAAGCCGCGTATCGCCGATGTCGCGGCATGCCACACAGCGGGCGCACATGTCCACCGGCGTACATCCGGCGGGACGACAGTGCTCGTCAACGCCGAGCTACTGAGCCTGGACGTGATTCTGCCTACCGGGCATGCGCTCTGGACGAGCGACATCGTCAACGCCTATCGCTGGGTCGGCGCGTGGTGGCAAGACGCCCTGCACACATTAGGCGCAGAGAAAGCGCGTGCGATTCCCACCGAGGAAGTGCGTGCGATTCCGCCACTGGCGCCGGATGACCCGCTGCGGCTAGCCTGCTATGGGACGCTCTCGCCGTGGGAAGTCGTCGTTGGACGGCGCAAGCTGGTGGGTCTCTGCCAGGTGCGGCGGCGGCCCGGCGCGCTCTACCAAATCGGTATCTACCGCCACTTTGACCCCAAGGCGCTGGGGCAGTTGCTTGACCTGAACAACAGCAATCGCAAGACGCTGGCGACGCGGCTGCACAACGCCACAGTCGGATTAGATCAGGCGCTTGGTCGCGAAGTCTCGCACGATGAGGTGATCCGCGCCGTCGAGGAGGCGCTGGTTCGCAGTCATGACGCGCATCTGGAGGAAAGCGACTACACCGAGCGAGAGTTGACTAGCGCGGATCGTCTTCAACGCGAGCGCTTTCAGCCGTTCGAATAACGCTCAGCTAGAGCAGGAACTGCGAGTTGGCGCCCTTGCGGCTCTGGGCCGTCTCGGCAGGCTCGTCGGCTTCATCACTTTCATCCGGCTCAACGTCCATCGGCGTCACGGGATCGGGGGTGGCCCGCCTTGCTGGCACGGTTGGGGCTGCTGGCGCGGGAGGCTCAATCGCTTCAGGCGCAAATGGCTCCTCGGCAAATGGCTCCTCGCGCACGGTGGCCTCGAAAGGGGGAGGCGCAGAAGCGCGGACACGCGGCTGGGTCGGCGGGGCTTCCACAGGGACACGATAGGGGACGCCATAGAGCGCGCTCACCTGGAAGTAGAGATCACCGCGCCGGTCGGGACGGACCCCAGAGATATCGACGCCAGGCCCCTGCGCGATGCTTGGCGACGCAACGCCGTAGACATGCGAGAGCCAGCGGCTCAGGTCCGCCGCGAGGTCCTCGAAGCGTTTGTCGCGCCGGTCGTAGGGAACGAGCGCCGCGACATGCACAGGATGCTGGGCGCGTTCGAGCGGTGTATGCAAGGTTCCGGCTGCCTGCCCAGTGAAGAGCGCGTCGATCACCTGGACCAGACGCCAGCGCGCGTGCTGATACTCGACATTGACGGGCGGTGGCGCGCCGGTGAGTTGCGCGGTGACCCGACGCGTCCACTTCGCCGGCTCCAAGATGTTGACGCCACCGGAGTCGAGCGCTATCGCGGCAAACGGATACCCGGCTTCATGGAGTGTCGTCATGACCTTGCTGAACGGCGGGTTCTTGGGATGCGCGAGCGGGGCGAAGAGCATCGTGGCGAGACTGCGCGCCAGCAGGGCGTCCTGATATGAGGCGCCGATCTCGCGCACGAGGGGTGATTGCCGGTCAATGAGTATCGCCGTTCCCAAGACCGGCTGGCCGAGAGCCGCATCTCGGGTCTGGAGCTGCGCCAGCGTGTCGAGCGGCGCGGCGTCCTGAATGATTTGCGGGAGGAAGCACACGACGGTGATGAGCGTGCGCGGCATCAGGCGCTTCAGGCTGCGTAGCGGCTCGGCGCAGACCTCAATGCGTTCGGCGTCCACGATCCAGAGCAGGTGCTCCAGCGGCTGCTGGCGCTCACGCTCCGCCCGCAACAGCGAATTTTGCAGATCGGTGAGGTGCGCGAGATCGACGTAGTCGGCCGTTTCATACTCGCTGCGAATCTCGTGGTGCTGGGTGGCCGTTACGCTAATGTTGGGATAGGGAAGCTGGCCCAGCGCCGCGCGCGCCTCGTCGCCACTCGCGCTTGGATCATACACACCGACGGCCGCCAGTGGCGGATGCGCGTACAGGCGCGCGATGTCCTGGCACAGACGCGCGGTGAACTGGCTGGCCACCGGCCCAATCCCGATGACCGCTGTCACATGGCGTTCACCCACGACGCGTCTCCCTTCCGGAGGATACAAGCGCTCGCCGGTCGCCGCCGCTACGCTGGGTCAGAAGCGCCTCAGCGGCGCAATCGCGGAACTGTCTACTCTAGGCGCGCTTTATCTGCAGATTATGTGTGGCGTCCTGGTCTGGGAAGAGTTGGCCGATCTCAGTGTCAGGGATGCCATACAGGATGGATACCTGGCCATGCCGATCGCCGCGCTCGTTGGGCTTGGTGGCGGAGAGGTCGACTCCGCTCCCCTGCACGACACTCAACGCCTGGATATCGTATTTGTCAGCGAGCCATGAACTCATGCCACTCTTGAACCGGGTGTAGTCATGGCTGCGCGCTGGCAGCGGCGCCATGTAGCTGACATAGACTGGAGTGACCGGAGCGAGCCGTGGATCGGGCGGCGGCACAATGACCGAGCGGCCTACCCCCTTCTCGATCATGTCCTTCGTCACATCCTCCATCTTTGCCAGCGCGTCTTGCCAGACGACCTCACCTTGCTCCTCCGGCTTCCACCAGCTCAGGAACCCACGCTGCGGGCGCGCCGCGACGAGCCCTGCCGAATCAACCGCGAGCGCGGCGAAGTGATAGCCAGCGGTGTTGAGGTTCTGGATGACGCTGAGGAAAGACTGATTCGCCGTATGGTGAATCGGAGCGAGCGTCATTCCGGCCAGTCCACGGGACAGAACCTTGCCATGATGAAGATCGCCATGCGCGCGGAAGAGTGGCGAGCGGCGGTCGATCAGCACCGTCAACGTGACAGGAGGGTTGCCCTCCTGCAGATCGGGGGTCGAGAGCCGCTGCAACTCCTGGTAGGGCCTGAAATCACGGACGGCCTGGGGCATGAAACACACGACGGTGATGTTGACGTTCCCTAGGGTGCGCTTGAGATCAGGGAAGACGTCCAGACACTCGCCAAGCTTCTCACCATCCACCACCCACAACAGCGTCGTCTGCACATCACCACGCTTGTGATACGCCCGCACGATGTTATCGCGCAGTGTTCGCAGCGGCGTTCCATCGTGGCCAGAGGTGGTGATGTTATTGGTGATTGCGAGGCGGTTCAGACGCCGACGCACCTCATCTACTGTGTGATAATCGTCAGCGTAGGCGCCCGCCGCGATCAAGCTGGAGCGGGTGTAGAGCTGCGTGACGTCCGCGCAGAGCTGCGCCATGAAGTCGCTGCTCGCGTTGCCATAGCCCACGACTGAGAGCACGTTGGAGGTAACTGGCGCTGGACGCGGCGCATGCTCCGGATTGGGGCGGAAGATCCCGGAGAAGCCAAAGATCAGGTCGGGAACCAGATGCTCGCCGACGGTGCGCAGCGCCTCGTGTACCCAGGTGAAGATCAGCGCGAGGAACTCAAAGACGATCCCGACGACACCAAGCGAGAGCGCGAGCAGCGCGCTCAAGCCGCGAATGGCCCCCCAGGCCGCCAGGAACATCACCAGCACCTGCAAGACGCCGATCAGTGTCGCGATGATGAGCGAGCCGAGTGGCCAGGTGGAGGCGTAGGAGATCAGCGTCTGGCCCGCAAAGAACAGGATCCCAACGACCGCCATGTTGAGGATGAAGGCGCTGAGTGAGATCACGAGGAACATGCGGCGCTTCTTGTCGTCCATCGTTGGGAAGAGGCGCGCCGGCGGCGGCAGGACGCCGAGGAAGTCGAGCGTGAGGGCGCCGGTCAGGAAGACCATCGAGACGAAGAGCGCGCCGGAGAGGTCGCTCAGATTCGCCAGCGCCGGGTTGATCGGCAGGTCGGGGAAGAGCACCGCCTGCAACCGCAGGACGGTGAAGACGAAATCGGACGCGACGATGATCACGCCGGCGACAAGGTAGAGCACGTGGGAGATGATGACCTCGCCGACCCACGTGGCGTGAATCTCTGGCTCTTCGGGCTTCGCTGGTTCAACCGGCGCGCTTAGGGCGGTGGATGTTCTGCCTGAGGACACGCCGTTGTACGTCCCGTTGGCGGAGACCCCATTGGAAGTAGCTGGCTGCATCGCGCGCGAGCCGTTCCCGTTGCTTCCATTCGTGGAGTAGCCATTATACGAAGGATCGCTATAGACGCGGTCGCCATTCTGCGACGGCGCGCCAGAATAAGAACCCGAATATGACGTGCCGCCATTGCGGTCAGGGTACGTGATCGAAGGTGAGGTCTCCGGCTCGTAGGGCGCAAGCTGGCCATACGGAGTCGAGTCGGGGAAGTGAATCCCATTGCGAGAAGACGAGCCATTAGAGCCAACGCCGCTGTAGGCAGGGGATTGCTCGACAATCGACGCCTGCTGCTGCATTGGCGTGGCGGCGTAAGCCTGCGTCGCCGGAATCGCCGGAGCGCTCGCTTCTGTAGCGGCCGCTTCTTTGACTACCGGCTTGCCGATCATGAAGACACTCTTCACGAGGGCGAAGAGCTTCTCAGCGCCCTTCTGCAGCCAGTCGGCGATGGTTCCCAGCAGCCGCCCGAAGAGGGCGATCGGTTCGCCAACAAGATTGGCGAGGGTCTGCGGCGCGAAGATCGCTAGGAGAAGCGCGAGCGCCGCGACTACGACGATGAGCAGCGTCTTGCCGTCGAATGGGATAGTCATGATCTTACGCCCCTCCTCCAAACAGGTTCGTCAGCGTCTTCGACTGCGCTGGGTCGCTAAACTTAACCGACGTGGCGCCGGAACTGGTGAAGATGTTCTGCCATTGAGCTGTGGTGCTCTGGCAGCTCCTCGCGTTGCTGCAATAGAAGTAGACGACCGCTACATGGACATCTTTGAGCGCCTGACTGCTCTGGAAGTCAGCCGTGTAATCAACGGAAGTGTTATTCTCCATATCAGAGGCGATGACGAGGTAATGGGTCCCAGGATTCTGGGCGAAACGTGTGCGCGCTAGCTGGAGGCACCCCCACACGCTGGTCGCGTCGCGGTCTATCGCGGGGTTGAGGTTGACGAGCCGGTTGGCGTCCGACCCCACCTGTTTCTTGAGGTCCTCGACCTGTTTCTTGAGGTTGGCAAGCTGGTCGTTATAGGCCTTGATGGCGTCGTCGTTCTTGGCCTGGGCCGCCTGTTTTTCCTTGGCGTAGCTGATGGGATTTCCCTCGGTTGGTGTCGGGATCGGCACAGGAAGCGAGGGGTATGCTGCAATGGACGGTATCTGGAAGGGATCGAGCGTACTCGATGAATCCCCGGTCTTGCTGTTGATGAGGGTCGCGTAGAGTGTCACGCCATCGCTATTTGGTGTGACGGCGTCGACCAGACTCTGCGCGATAAGTTGATTGGCGCCATGAAAATCGTCTCGCGGGTAGCTTCCTGTATCATCAACGCAATATTGAATGGTCGTTTTATCACGATGGGCGCTCGTCAATGTGGGAGCGGGAGTAATGGAAGCGCCTGCTGTACTGCTGAGTCCGGCGTCGCAACCCACCAACAGCAATGCAGCCAATAAAAAGAAGATACTACGTCGCACCGCCATCAGCAGGATCCCCCCGACTCACTTATTCCCTTCCGAGCGCGGCGCAAAGAGCGCTTCCTTGTATGCTCCGCCGCCTTCTCACCTCTGCTGCCCGACCCGCCGATAGACGCGACTACTCAACGACGAGTTCCCTGTCGCGAGAGGCAGTATAGCACCGATTGAATGCGCCGTGTCGAGTAGTCGACCAGATTGGCAAGAACGCCGATTTTTTTGAAACTCAGCGCAACGGGTCTACGATGGATTATTGAAAAGGTTGCAAGCCTCCTTCTGAACAGCAAATATTGGCAATCATTTATTCCCCCTCAATCGGTTTCGCATCACCACAAACGATTGGCGCGGCGTCGATCTGACTTGCCAAGTGGACACCACGCACAACAACTAGCGACCAGCTTGCGGCAGGGATGACGGCGACACCATCGAAGCTCTGCTTGATCTTCGCGCGGGCGTTGTTATCGGCCTGCGCGGGATAAAAGGAGAACGCGCTCGCGCCAAGGTGCGCGCAATCGCCCACGGCGATATAGAGTGGGTGGGAAGAAAACGGTTCCAGGCCCGCCAGCGTCGCGACGATCACGAGCTTGCCGTCCTCGATCTCGAAGGTCGCCTCCCCTGTCACACCCATGCTTGGCCCAAAGCCAGACGTCACAGTGGTGTGTATCACCTGCTGCTGATTCGTATTGGTGTTGGCGTTGTTGAGGTTGACACAAGCCAGCGCAATTTGCGTGTATACATTATCGCCGGCGGCGTTCTGGACGGCCAGGTACCAGCCCTGAGCCGGTATGCCATCGTTGGCGTCTGCGTGGGTGAGTATCTGTGTGATCCTGCCCTGACCGTCGGCCGCGAGCGTTCCTAGGTCGTACCGAACTGGACCGCCGGTCTCGCAGCTACCGCTATAGATCTGCGCTGGGTGCGTGGAGTTGGCGGCGAAGCCATACAAGTCGAGGCTGATCGTGAGTGTGTGGTCGCTCGGAGTCCAGGTCAGGGTGATAGAGCCTGCTGGAGTATGCGTGAGCTTGACGTAGGCGCGTTTGAGAGTCGCCGGAGGATCACGTGGATCGCTCGCCGCCGAGCCTACCTGTGACGCTCCATTGGACCCGCCCCCACCGCAGGCGACGATAAGCGGGACCAGGATCAACAGGAAGGCAAGCGCGCGTATTCGGCTCACGGCGGTCCCTCCCTGGCTCGCTGGTCTCATACGTTCATCATACACATGACCCAGTGGAGCACACGGCATATGAAGTACAGACGGACGCTCGCGCGATTGCGTCCCGCCTCCCTCTCTCGCTAGGCCATCGCGCGACGTCATGCTGGTTGACCCCGCCACGCCAGCGCGGCATACTGGTGATAGCGCCTCCCGGCGTCGCCAGCGCGCGCCTGTGCAGCGCGAATGCGGCGGACAAGAAAGAGATCGCTCCCGTGCAGGAATCCTCGCGCCCACTTGCGGGTCCCCGCTACTCGCTCCGTTTCGTCGTCATCGCCGCGCTCTTCGTCACCTGTCTCCTGGTCGCTAACATCATCGCAGTCAAGCTGATCGAGTTGCCCGGAGGGATCATTGCCCCAGCTGGCGTAGTCATTTTCCCACTGAGCTATCTCTTCGGCGATGTGCTCACCGAGGTCTACGGCTACGCGGCGGCGCGCTGGGTCATCTGGCTTGGCTTCTTCTGTAACCTCGTCGCGGTGATCGCCATCGCGGTCGCGGGGGCGTTACCCCCCGCGCCGTTCTGGCAGGGGCAAGCGGCGTATGAGACGATACTTGGCTTCACACCATACCTGCTGATCGCCTCGTTTTGCGCCTATCTCGTCGGCGAGTTCCTCAACTCGTTTGTGCTCGCGCGCATGAAGGTGGCGACGAACGGGCGCTGGCTCTGGACGCGCACCATCGGTTCGACTCTGATCGGCGAGGGCGCGGATACCGTGATCTTCATCTCGCTGGCGTTTGGCGCGACCGGCGCGCTGGGCCTCGCGGCGCCGCTACCTTTCGGCGTCTTGCTCAACCTGATCCTGACCCAGTGGCTCATCAAGGTCGGGTATGAAGTCGTCGCGACCCCACTGACCTACGCGGTCGTCCGCTACCTCAAGCATCGCGACAACAGCGACGTCTACGATAGAGACACGAACTTTAGCCCCATTGTCTTTGGGCAGGAGCGCGAGGCGGCTGCGGTCGGCGCCGCTGAATCCTGATAGAGTCAGTGACCGCACCCGAAAGGGAGTGGCTTGCCCGCGACTCCAAAGAGTCCAAGCTTCGGGGCTAACTGACAGGTAGCCCACCGTGCCGAGACACGGTATAGCGGTTTCTGATGTTCACCGCCGCATTAACGTCGGCATGAGCCGCGTGCCCACACTGCGGGCAAGAGAAGCGATGACGCTTGCGGATGCCAAGCAAGCCGCAGCGGCTGCATTTCTGGCTAGTATACTTTGGGCTGATCTCAGCAACCAGCATGCCCACCTCTTGCGCCTTGCTCTCGGCAGCCTGACGAATCAATTGCCGCTGCCACAGCGACAAGCGGCGTCGCGTAGCCTTCCCACCTACCACGCCCTTGCGTGGCTGTGGGATTGTCAAAGCCTCAAATACGAGGGTGGCATGGGCAGGCGCGAAGGTGACAAGGCGCTTTGCCGCCGTTTGGGCAAAAGTGCGGGTGCGATTCGAGCGTTTGCGACCCAGCCGTTTGAGCACTCGGCGTACGCTGTGGGTATTCCGATGCTCTGCCTTATATGCCGCAAGTTTGCTTTGCACACGTTTGCGCGTCTTGTAGTCGCGCTTATTGGCCACCTTGACCGCCCTGCCGCTGATAAAGAGTTCGTGCCCCTCCAAGTCTACGGCGACCAGCGCATTCGTCTCATTGAGGTCTATTCCCACTGGATAAACACCAGTGGGGTCTGGAGCCTCCAGCGTCACAGTCACCCTGCCAAGCAAACGCCCTTTGCGCTCGATAATGGTCAGGCTGTCAATCTCTTTAGCTGCTGCCAGTGTGTCTTTGAAGGCATCTGGCACGGCATAGGAGGTGCGCTTGCGTCCGGCCACTGTCCAGATCGACAGACTCCCGTCCTGGCGAAAATCGGCGTCTCTGCCGCGTTGTCCTACCAAGAACAGAGCGCGTGCGCGACGAAAAGCGAAGGGGCGTTCAATGGCGTGATGATTGGTTTTCGCGCTCGCGTAGGCGCCTGCCGTCAGGCGGATCGCCGAGCAGGTCATCTGACTGTTGAGTGTGCCAACGACTTGCGTGTACATCAAGCGATGCAGAGCTATCGCGCTCAGCGGCATGCCGTGATTGCAGGCAGCCTCCGAGAGGTCCTGCTGCACGCGCTGAAAGGCGGCCACCGTCGCACGGAGGTCATCATCATCAGGCAACAGGATCGTCACGGAGCGTTTGATATCCATGGCGCCATTATACCACTAGCACATGCACTGTTGCCATTGTAGTGGTATACTCGCTTATGGAAGAATGGCTTCTCATCTACTCTAGCAGACTGTCTCCGCAGCCCAGACATGTCTAGTCCCAAGCATGCGTGGTATGGTAGCCAGTGCGAAGCCCATCAGCTAGCGAGAGGAGGCGTCAGCGTATGAGCGAGCCAGACCCGCCACGCGAGACCTGGGATGAGGAGAATTACGAGCATCTCCGCCTTACGCGCCAGGGATTCGCCGCCATCGTCACGCTGGACCGTCCCGACCTCCACAATGCCTTCAATGAGCGGCTGATCGGCGAGATCCAGCGCGCCTTTGAGCGGCTGAGCGAGGCCGAGGACATCCGCGCGGTGGTGCTGCAAGGCGCGGGCAAGAGCTTCTGCGCGGGCGCCGACCTGAACTGGATGCGCGCCAGCCTCGACTTCACCCACGATGAAAACATCGCCGACGCGCTCAAGCTCTCGGACATGCTGCGCGCCATCGACGCCTGCCGCCATCCCGTGATCGGACGCATCCACGGCGCGGCGCTCGGCGGCGGCGCCGGATTGATCGCTGTCTGCGACATCGCCATCGCGGCGGAGGGGACGCGCTTCGGCTTCACCGAGGCGCGGCTCGGCATCGCCCCAGCGGTGATCTCGCAATTCGTCGTGCCGAAGATCGGTCAATCGCACGCCCGCGCGCTCTTCCTCACCGCCGAGCGCTTCGACACGCAGCGCGCGCTTGCCATCGGGCTGATTCACCAGGTCATCCCGCTCGACGAGTTAGACGCGGCGGTGAGGAAGACGCTCAGCGAGATCGGGCAGAGTGGCCCGGCGGGTGTGCGCGCGGCCAAGATGCTCGCCCGTACAGTCATGTCGCTGGAGCCAGACGAAGCGCGCCAGACGACGGCGGCGACCATCGCGGGGCTGCGGGTCAGCCCAGAGGGGCAGGAGGGCATCCGCGCCTTCCTGGAGAAGCGGCGCGCGGCGTGGGCGCCAGACGATGTTTGAGCGCGTCCTGATCGCCAATCGTGGCGAGATCGCCGTGCGCGTCATCCGCGCCTGCCAGGAGCTTGGCGTGCGCGCCATCGCCGTCTACTCCGACGTGGACCGCGATGCGCTGCACGTACGGCTGGCGGACGAGGCGTACTGCATCGGCCCAGCTCCAGCGCGCGAGAGCTACCTCAACATCGAGGCGATTCTAAAGGTGGCGCGCGCGCATGGCGTACAGGCGATTCATCCCGGCTACGGCTTCCTCTCAGAGAACGCCGAGTTCGCGGTGGCCTGTGCTGCGGCGGGCGTCGTCTTCATCGGCCCGTCAGCCGAAGCCATCCGCACGATGGGCTCGAAGACCGCCGCCAAGCGCGCCGTCGAAGAGCGCGGCGTGCCGACCGTGCCGGGCTATCTGGGGGGGTCGAGCGAGCTGCGCGTCTTCCGCCGCGAGGCTGAGCGCATCGGCTTCCCGCTCATGATCAAGGCGGCGGCGGGCGGCGGAGGCAAGGGCATGCGCGCGGTGACGGACCCGAACGAGTTCGCCGAGGCGCTGGCGGCGGCGCAACGCGAGGCGCTGGCGGCGTTTGGCGATGACGCGGTCTTTTTGGAGAAGCTGATCGTGCGCCCGCGCCACATCGAGTTCCAGGTGCTCGCCGACCGCTACGGCCACACCATTCACCTGGGCGAGCGCGAGTGCTCGATCCAGCGACGCCATCAGAAGGTCATCGAGGAATCGCCATCGGTTGCGCTGACACCGGAACTGCGCGCCAAGATGGGCGAGGCGGCCGTGCGCGCCGCGCAGGCGGTCGGCTACGTCAACGCGGGCACGGTCGAGTTTCTCCTGGATAGCTCCGGCGCCTACTACTTCCTGGAGATGAACACACGCCTGCAGGTCGAGCATCCCGTGACGGAAAGCGTGATGGGCGTTGATCTCGTGCGCCATCAACTCGCCATCGCGGCAGGTGAGCGCCTTGCGCTGCAGCAGGAAGACATCGCGCCACGAGGGCATGCTATCGAGGCGCGGCTCTACGCCGAGGACCCGGCGAATGGCTACCTGCCCTCGACGGGTCGCGTGCTGGTCTTCTCTCCGCCAGAGGGACCCGGTGTGCGTGTGGACGCAGGCGTGGCGGCTGGCGACGACGTGACGATGCACTACGATCCGATGCTGGCGAAGCTAATCGTCTCCGGCGAGGATCGCGTTGCGGCGATTGACCGGATGGGGCGCGCGCTTGCCTCGTTCGGGGTCCTCGGCGTCGCCACCAATATCCCATTGCTCGCCGCGATCGCCGCCGACGCCGACTTCCAGGCTGGCAAGACGGATACCTCCTTCCTCGAACGTCACGATTTCGCGCTCGCCGCTCCACGTGAGGCGCCTGCGCGGGTCGTTGCGGCTGCGGCGCTCTGGGAATCACTCAGCAGTATGCCTACGCAGTCTGCTGGCCCTTACAATCCCTGGACGCGAGGAGAAAGCGCCTCATCCGGAGCCGAGCGGCGTCTGCGCTACCACACCGGCGCACGTGATGTGTCGGTAATGGTAAGAGCGGGGCAAGACGGTGGCTATGCGCTCCACATCGACAGCGCGCCATATTTTGACGAAGGCGCCACCATGCGCGCCTATCTCGCGGGAGAGGCGGAGCTGGCGCTGGATACCGAGGGCGAGCGCAGCCGCTATTTCCTCGCGCGGCGTGGGCGGGAGATACTTGTTTTCGACGGGGGAACCGTCTACACGCTAGCCAAGCCACAGCCACTGAGTGTGGAGACGGCGGTACGGCATGGCGAGTCCGGTGGCGCGGCGCAGGCGCTCGTGGCGCCGATGTCCGGCACGCTCATCAAGGTCAACACGCGCGAAGGCGACACGTTTGCGGAGCGGCAGACGCTCGCCGTGCTGGGGGCAATGAAGATGGAGCATGGGGTGGTCGCGCCCTATGCGGGCCGGGTCACGCGCGTGCTGCATGCGGCGGGCGATGTTGTGCAGGGCGGCGAGACGCTGATAGAAATCGAGCCGGAGGGTGGCTCCTGAGCAGCGAGAAAGGATTCGCACATGGCGCAGACTCCCTGGTCGCTGCCGCCACACGTCAAGGTTGTCGAGGTTGGGCCGCGCGACGGTCTGCAGAACGAGAAGGGTGTCGTCTCCACCGCCGACAAGATCCGCTTCATCGACCTGTTGAGCAAAGCAGGATTCGCGGTGATCGAGGCGACCTCGTTCGTCAGCCCGCGCGCCGTGCCGCAGCTCGCCGACGCCGCCGAGGTCATGGCGGGCATCCAGCGCGAACCTGGTGTGCGCTACGCCGTACTCGTCCCCAACGCGAAAGGTATGGAGCGGGCGCTGGCGGCTGGTGTGGATGAGATCGCGGTCTTCACCGGCGCGTCGGAGACCTTCGTCCAGCACAACAGCAACACCTCGATTGACGGCAGCATTGAGAACTTCAAGCCGGTGGTGGCGATGGCGCGCGAGCAAGGAATGCGCGTGCGCGGCTATATCTCGACCGCGTTCGGCTGTCCCTATGAGGGAGCTGTCGCGCCAGCGGCCGTCGCGTCGGTGGCGCAGAAGTTGCTGGCGCTTGGGGTGGACGAGCTCTCGATTGGCGACACCATCGGCGTGGCGACGCCGAGTCAGGTCGTGGAGGTGACGCAGGCGCTGCTGGCGCACACGGCGCTGGATCGCCTGGCGATGCACTTCCACGACACACGCGGCACGGCGCTCGCCAACGTGCTGGCCGCGTTGGAGCTAGGCATCGCCATCTTCGATAGCTCCGCTGGGGGGCTGGGGGGCTGCCCCTATGCGCCAGGGGCGTCGGGCAATCTGGCGACAGAAGACCTGCTCTACATGCTACGCGGGCTCGACGTGGAGACAGGAATCGACCTGGACGGCGTCGTCGCCGCCAGCAGCTTTCTCGCCGGTGTGCGCGCAACATCTCCCGCCAGTCGCTACTATGCCGCCGCAACCGCGACTGAATAGACGGACGAGCGGTCAGGCCAACGTCAGGCCAACGTCAGACCTCTGCCCAGAGCATAGGCGCCTGCAAGCGCATAGAGCAGCGCGGCATAATCGGCATCCTCCCCCAGCGCACCACACCAGACGCCGCCGAGCGCGATTGGATAGGCGTCGACATGCGGCATGGCAATCGCCACCCCAACCAGCGATCCCTGCTCGCCTTCCCATTGCGCTGCCGCAACCGGCTCGCCGCCGATAATGCGCTCGGCCAGACGCCGCGCGCCCTCGGATAGTGGCTCCAGACGGCTCTCGACACCGGCGACGAACATTTCCTCCGCGCCGGTTTCCTTCTGGAAGACGCGCAGCAAGACGTCAGCCTGCTCCATATGTGGGCTGCGACTGCGCGCCGATCTTCCGCGATAGTCGAAGGATGCTTTCAGCAGGGCCGTCAGCGCAATCGCATGCGACTGGCGCGCCCAGACGGCGTTGTGGCATGCAAGCGCGATGGCGAGCGATTGCGCCGCTCTCCCGAGCAGATCCTTCTCGTCGGGCGTGAACGCATGCGGAATTCGACTACAAACGCCCAAGGTTCCAAACACTCCGTCGCCGATCGACAGCGGCAATATTGCGTACGCCTGATATGGGCTGCGCCGGTTCAGGAGTTGTGAACCGGAGTACGGAATGAACTGTGTGCGCACGTTATCGCAGTAGAACGGCTCGCCAGTAGCCAGAACATGCGTGGTGGTCATATCCTGCTTCCCGTAGGTAGCAATGAACTGGTCCAGGATCGTGCGCGGAAAGCGGAGCGACGTCGTGATATGCGGGCGGATGCGTCGGTCAGAGTTGGGCTGAGATTCGACGACGACGAACGCGGTCATGTCGGGAATCCCGCGTTCAACGGTGGCAAACGTATGCCGACAAAGCCGCTCTTTGCCGTCGGGCAGTGTGATGATTCTCGGTAGTAGCGTCAGCAGGTCGGCGTTCGTGGTCAGAGGCGCATGGGCGATACGCTCGGCGTACGCCTCCAACGTGGCGCGCGAAAAACGATAATGCCCACCCTGGGTAACGAGATCTGGGGCAAGCACATTGTT
>DATAOM010000054.1:0-22776 GCA_036265775.1 Ktedonobacterales bacterium
ACCGTGCGCATCGCCGGGAAATGGGTGCAGCCGAGCACGAGAATGTCGATGCCATGATTCAGTAGCGGCTGGATATAGCCGCGCACCGTCTCTTCGACCTCTGGCCCTTCAAGCGCGCCATTCTCCACCAGCGTTACCAATTGTGGACAGCCCACCGGCAGCACCTCGACGCCATCGGCATGATCGTGGATTAAACGTTGCAGGTAACCGCCCTTGGCCGAAGCCTCGGTTGAGGCGACGCCGACACGCTTCGTGCGCGTTTGCTCGGCGGCGGGCTTCACCGCCGGGACGACGCCGACAAATGGCGTGTCAAAGGTGGCGCGCAAGGTGGCGAGCGCGCTCACCGAGGCAGTGTTGCAGGCGACGACGATGACCTTGGCTCCGCGCTCCAGCAGAAAATTCGCCGCCGCGATGCTGAGCGCCTGGATCTCCTCCTCGGTGCGGACGCCGTAGGGACAGTTGCCCGTATCGCCGAAGTAGATATAGCGCTCGCCGGGCAGTTCGCGCAGCAATTCGCGCAGAATCGTCAGCCCGCCGACACCCGAATCGAAGACGCCGATGGGACCGTTCGCCGCCGCGCGCTCGCTGGTCATCCGCCGCTCCTAAAACTCGTATTCTGATGGGTCCATCCCGTCAAGATTGTACCATGGCGCCTCTCTGTCTCCTCTTTGGCTGGCCCTCTCATTCTTCTATGATCTTGCGACTGTACCGCTATGCCATCTGACCGGCGTATCTCCTTCCCATGAGGAGGTAGGTCATGTGAGGAGGTAGGTCATGGCGGGACGTCCGACGGCGAGGAATGCGCTACGTTCCACCCCTATGCGCGAGATGGAACTAGCGGCGCGCTGGGCGGCGGGCGCGTGGCGTGGCGCGACGCTGTCCACGCTCTCCGGCGCGACGTATCGTCTGATCTACGAAGGGCGGCGCAATGGCGGCCCCGGCCCAGACTTCCGTGACGCCGCGCTCGAAACCGAGGATGGTCAGCGGCTCCTCGGCGATATCGAATTGCATCTGCGCGCCCGCGACTGGCTGGCGCACGGGCATCATACCGATAAGCGCTACAATCGAGTCGTTCTCCATGTCGCGCTCGATGCGGCTTCCAGTTCCTCGCCACTCATGGACGGCCGGGATGTCCCTATCGTCCGCCTCGGCTTCACCCAGGCGACGATCGCTCCTCCGCCCGGCTGGCCATGCGCTGATCTCTCATCGCGCATTGGCCACATGGCGCTAAGATCGCTTCTGCTGTGGGCCGCGACCGAGCGTTTCGAGACGCATGTGCGCGCCTTCAACGATGCTTTGTCATGCGCCACATCTGACACGAGTCAAGGATGCTGGAGCGCTGCCGATCGTATCCTCTGGCTCGCGCTCACCGAGGCGCTTGGCTATGGACAGCATCGTGAGGCGCTGCGCCAGGCAGGAATAGGATTGCTCGCTGGCAATTCGCTAGAACTTGACGATGCTCGTCGGAGCCAGCGCGTGCGCCTGGCTGGGCTCCTGGCGCTCTGGGAGCGATGGCGCGTGACAGGGCCGTGGGAGCCGTTACGCGCCGCGCTCATGTCAGGACATACGGCGGTCATTGTGGCATTGCGGGTTTCAGGTGGCGCAATCTCCGCATTGCGCGCTCGCATCATGGCGGCGAACGTTGTCTTCCCGTTCGCGACAGCCCTGGCGACTCAGATGGGCGACGCGCCACTTGCCGAGTGCGTACGTGCGGCGTATCTGGAATCGCCGGGTCTCCCATCGAACCAGATCACCCGCGAGATGGCGCGGCAGCTTGGCTTGGTGAGACACCCCGACGGAGCGGCGGCGCAGCAAGGACTGCATCATCTCTGGGCCAACTGGTGTCACGCGAAGGACTGTGGGCGTTGCCCCTGCAATCCGCGCCGGACCTCTCCGAAAACCCTATAGGCAATCGCTGGCTGATACGGTATGATGTCTCCGCCGCCAGCAACGAGATGCTGTCTCCATCTGGCGCAGAGCAATTATCGTTCCAAACGAGGATGAGGAGGGCGACTCTTGGAGTCCCGTGTCTGGAAGCGCAAAATCAACTTCTTCCTGCTCGCTATCCCGATCATCCTGCTGAGCGAGCAGCTACACCTCAACGAGTGGATCAGCGAACATTTTGGTATACCTGGCGAGCCGGTCATGCTCCTCATCGCCGCGCTTGGTCTCATCCCGCTCGCCGGCTTCGTGGAGAGCGCCGTCGAAGAACTGGCCGAGTTGCTGGGGCCGTTCATCGGCGGCCTTCTGCACACCACCTTCAGTAACATCGCCGAGCTTTCCATCGCGCTCTCCGTCCTGCTCACCTTCGCCGCGCCCGAAGGACCGGAGATCGTGCTAAGCTCGGTCGCAGGCGTCATCATTCGCAATTCCCTGCTCTTTCTGGGTGTCGCCACCTTCCTGGGATGCCTAAAAAATGGCACGATGAAGTTCAACGCCGAGCACGCGGGCGAGTACGCGACTGTCTTCGCGCTTGCTGTCATCGGATTGAGCCTGCCCACCGTCGCCGCGCTCATCCAGGGCGCCTCCAGCGGAGGCGGGGGTGGTGAAGGGGCCGAAGCGCATATCGCCAGCGCGCTCGCGACGGTCACGCCGCGCGAGGGTGGGTCCGGTGAGCTGCTCGTCTATGGCATACCACTCGGCACGGCGCTGGCAGTGGTGCTGCTGGTCAGCTACATCGCCTATGTGATGTTCGCGGTCTTCCGCGTGCGCAATGGACGCCCACGCCATCGCATCGCGGCGCTTGGGCCCGCCATCGCGCTGGCCCAACAGGATACGCAGGCGCTCTTCGATCCGGAGCGCCAGCAGGCTGAGGAGCGCATACGCAAGGAGGAGGAAGAAGAGGAGGAGCGCCGGTTGCATCCACGCGCGCAACAGGCGCGCGCCCGCCGCCGGGCCGCCGCCGAGGAACGCGCGCGTAGCGGCAAGCCGCCAAGTTTGCTCGAACGCTCGAAGGCGCTGCGCGGTATACTGGCCGCGATCATCTTGGCGCTGGCTACGGCGGGCGTCTTTGCGCTCTCCGAGCAGTTCGCGCATGCCGCCGAGGAGTTCTCTAGCAGCGCGGCGCTTGGGCCGGGCTTTGGCTTCTTCTTTGGTCTGATCGTTATCCCCATCGTCGGCGGAGTCGTCGAGCTCTACGGCACTGTCGGCTCCGCGCGCGAGAAGCACATGGAGATCGTCATGGCGCTGACCGCTGGCGCGACGATCCAGATGATCCTCTTCGTCGTGCCGATCCTCGTCCTCGTCGGCGCCTACATGAACCATCCGCTCGATCTGGTCTTCAAGCCGATTGAGATCATCATCTTCGGCGCCTCGACCTTCGCCTTTATGCTGCTCAGCCGCGACGGCGAATCATCGATCCTAGAGGGCGTGCAGTTGATGACCTTATGGCTCCTGCTCGCCGTGACGGCTTTCGCCCTCCCGCCTGGATAACCGTCCTTGCATGATCGTCGCTGACGATCTGACAGCGTCGCCACCCACGGAACAGAAGTCGTCCGCTGGGTGGCGTTCGTTTTTGCTCTGCCGAATAGCGGCTGGAGCGCTAGCTCTCGTCCAGACGCGCCAGTCCCAGGCTCGCCCGCTCGGCGTCGGTGGCGCGTCCATCGATCAAGGCGTCGAGCGCGGCGGCCAGCGCCGGATCATTGGCGCGAGACGCCGTTGGCCCGTTCTCGGTCAGCCAGGCGAGCAGGTCGTGGCGCCCTTTGAAGGAGCCGCGCACCTCCAGGAGCGCGAAGCTTCCCGGCAACTTGTACTCTCCCGATGTCGCGGCGTCGCGTTCTTCCTCGGCGAACGTCTGCGCCTCGGAGGCGAGGACCGCGAGCACCTCTTCCATCGCGGCCCGCCAGCCGCGCAGGAACGCTTCCTTTTCCTGTTGTGTCGCCATCTCGTGAACCCTCCCTATTGCTCTACTTTCGCCCACCTCGGACGGTGGATAGTCTGCAAGGATGATCCCATGGCGCGCCATTCGTCGCGCCATTCGTCGCGCCATTCAGGGTACCAGATCACGCGAGCGACCGCCAGCCGCATCTCGTCCTTTGGCTCGGCGGCGGCATGCCAAAATCACGTCTTGACGCAATCATCCTCCAATGCGGGTATAATGCTGCAAGTGTTATGGCGTGCGTTCGCTCGGAATCTTATAGACCTGTGCGAATCCCTGCCGCTGCAACGCTATGCCCGCGCCAACCGTAGTCAGCAAGGCGTATCTTGTCATACCGTGTGTTTTGAACCACGTTATAGGGCAACCCCTCCGCGCCGTTCTCCCACAGACTGGCGGCAATGCCTTTTCCGCGCTGGGTTCACGTCTGGCGCGCGTTCAATGGGGAGGTGAAGTGTGGCCGGTGATCGAACAAGCAATCCCGCGCAAGGCGGCGACGGGAACGATCAGCCACATGAATTGCGTGACCTCCGCGCCAATGCGCTCAATCCAGACGAACTGGAGCGGCAGGCGCGTGAGACGGTCGCCCGTATCAAGGAGTCGCTGGGCGGCTTTGGCTCACGTGTGCGCGAGGCGGCGAAAGAGGCGAAGAAAGGCGCGACGGATCGCTGGAGGGACGCCAGTCCGGAAGCTCCCGCCGCAAGCGCTGTGGACCCGCTTGCCGAGGCGCGCGCCCGTGCGCTCGCGCGACGCTGGAAGAGCGTTGACTTCCTCGTCGATCCCGATCTTCCCGAAGGTATGCGGGTGCTTGCGCTGCAGGAAAGCGGCCTCTGGCGCATCGAGGATCGTGAGCGGAAGGAAGCGCGCACGCTGACCGAGGCGGTTGAGCCGTTTCGCGGTGGTTCACCGGCCGCGCCAGATTCAGGGCGCTCAGCGTGGGATTATACGCTTGCCCCGCTGGATGAGATCGAGTCTGGCGAGCGCCGCGAGCGCCTACCTGACTCTGGCATCATCGACGCCTGTCCACACTGCGCGGGCGCGATGCGCGTCACGTGTGTAGACTGCCAGGGTGGTGGCTACACCCAGTGCGATGTCTGCTACGGAAGCGCCAGCCTTCCATGCAAGCGGTGCCGGGGGCGTGGCTATATCGCCGCGTCGGCCTCTGAGCGGATGGCGAGCGCCTTCCTCCAGGGCGAGCTTGAGCGCCTCTCCTATGACGCGGCCTTGCGCGCGGCTGACCTGAGTGAGCGGTTGCGCCACGAATATGGCATACCGCTGCCGCCATCGGTGCATTGGGCGCCTGGAGTGGTCGCTGCGAGCGACGCGCCGGTGTGTCCGGAATGCGACCATGGCCGAGTCGCCTGTATCTGCGATCAGGGACGGCTAGTATGTGAGACCTGTATCGGCGAAGGATCGGTGGAGTGCCCGGTCTGCGCTGGTTCCGGCAAGGTCGTGCGCTATCGCGATGTCGTGCGGCGCTTCGAGACCACCATCCATGGCGAGGCGCTGCCGTTAAGCGGCGCGACCTTGCTCGATGGCCTCTCTGAGGCGGCTGTGCGCCGCGCGCCGGGCGAGACCATTTGGGAAGGCGCGGTTGCGGAGATGCCAGGAAGCGCCCCTGATGGGATTCCCGAGGAGGTCTGGCAGACCGCACAGGACCTGATCCAACGCACTCCAACACCTGGGACACAGCCAGGTGAACGGCGCGTGATTTCACATCGCGTCCGCTTCTCGAAGGTTCCGGTGACGCGAGTCGAATATGCCTTCGCTGGCGATGACTACGCATTCGTGGCGATTGGGCGCGCTGGCGAGGAGCGCTTCCGGGCAGAACGCTTCCCTGCTCGCTGGAGCCGCGTCCAGCGTTTTCTCTCGACGCTGACACGCGATCAGAGTCGTGAGGATGTGGTGGATCTGGCGCACGCGCCGACCGACATCACCATCCTGGAGGACTATCGCGCGCGCCGTCGCCAGGCTGAAGCTCGTGAAGATGTGGCGTCAGCCGATGAGGTCGCGCCGGAGCCATTTCGCGCCGCCGACGATTAGCGACGATTAGCAGTACGCCAGAAAGAGCATGAGGCGAGTTGTGGAGGTATTGTCCACGATCGCCTCTCTTTTTTGCGCTCAAAGACGGCTAGATGTGATGGCTGTGGTAATCATCGCTGCGTCTTGAAGCTGCGCTGCTGCGCTAGTATGCGGCCACCGGAGGGCCACCAGCCCACTGCTCGGCGATCTGGCCGATCAGCGGGAACTTCACGTACTGGCCGGTGAAGCCAATGACGATGCCCCAGATCTGCAAAGCCACCAAACCTAGCCAGAGCAGGCCAGTGACGCAGCCGAAGAGTAGACCGATGAAGCCTGCCCCTGCGTTGTTCATCGCTGCGGTGAAGATGCCACCAAAGGTCGAAAGGAACGTTAGGACAATGTAGCCAATGCCAATGAGTGTCGCCTGCGCGCCATTGAATCTGACGTAGCGGTTGGTCTTCTCCACTAGGAAGAAGATCAGCCCGACAATGGGAATGAGGTAGCCGAGTCCGGCGGCCAGATTCGCATCCATTCCGAGCGAGGTCGGACCCCAGCGATGGGCTGCTGACTGCTGTGGCGGAGGCGGCGCGTTGTATTGGTTATAGCCCTGCTGGCCCATCGGCTGGCTGTATGGCCCTGCCGGAGGCGGTGGAACGTATCCCGGCTGCTGCGAGCCAGGAGGCGGATAGCCAGGCTGTTGGTACCCTGGCTGCTGAGGCCCTGGCGCCTGGCTGGGGGGATACTGTGGACCTGTCGGCTGGTTGGGCTGATTCGGATCCATGTTGGGTCGCCTTTCCAGAAAGCGGCATACGCCATGTGCGCACGCTCCAAAGATAGCATCGCACATTCGCGCCGCCAGCGCCGCAGGTACTATTTCACAATTCTGTCGCTCAGCCCTGCTGTTGCTCTCACCTCCTGGCTAGAGGTAGAAGGGTCAGCTCTCGGCGGCTAGTCGCCAAAGATGCCTGCGACGGGAAGCTCGAAGCCTGGCACAACGTCTTCGCCCTTGAGCGTGTCCGTCTCGATGAGAGTCGTAGCGCTGTCAGATCGGTGAATGACGATCTCTCGGCGCGCGGGATAGACGACCCAGACGAGGCGTACGCCCGCATCCAGCCACATGCGGGTCTTGCTTGTCACTTCGGTCTCACGATCTCCCGTAGAGACAACCTCCAGCACCAGATCAGGAATCACTGGTACCCAGGTAGGAGCGACGGTCTCTGGCGTTACACGGCTCGCCTCGATGAACGCGAAGTCAGGCGCACGCACGGTATCGGGGTTCCCTGCGATGAGAAAGCCCGTCTCGGCGGCATAGACCTGGCCAAGATTATGGGTCAGGATGTAGTGAGTGAGCAGACCACTCAGCCGCATCGCGGGTATACCATGATTGCCATGGGTTGGTGGCATGGCTACTAGTTCTCCCCTGATAAGCTCAAGTCGCAACCCTTCGTGCGGCAGCGCGGCGAACTCCTCGGCGGTGAGCAGGCCCTGCTGTGTCGTCATGGGGATATCCTCGGTTCCAGATCGCGCGCATGCGCTTTCAGCAGCGTATCACACGTCGAGCCACGGCAGGAGTCGTTCGGCGACCTGCTCCGCCAGCGCATCAGAAGGCAGCGCGGCGTCGAGCCAACTGATGCGCTCGTCGCGCCGGAACCAGGTGAGCTGGCGGCGAATATAGCCGTGTGTGGCCTGCTTGAAGCGCGAGATCGCCTCGTCCAGCGTCGCCTCGCCGCGCAGATACGCGCCGATCTCGCGGTAGCCCAGGCTCGACATCGAGGGCAGCATCCAGCCGTAGCCACGCGCGAGCAGCGCCTCGGTCTCGGCGACGAGACCTGCTGCGAGCATCGCGTCGATGCGGGCGTCGGCGCGGGCGTAGAGGGCGTCGCGCTCCATATTCAACCCAAAGAACAGCGGGTGATACGGCGTTGGGCGCGCGCCCTGCTGCTCCGAGAACGGTCGCCCGGTAACGAGGCAGACCTCCAGCGCGCGGATCAGCCTGCGTGGGTTGCGCGCGTCAATACGCGCGGCGGCCACAGGATCGAGCGAGGCCAGGCGGGCATACAGCGCGGCGACGCCTTCGGCGGCAAGCAGCGCCTCCAGTTCGGCGCGCAACTCCGGCTGCGGCGCGACCTCAGGAATCGCCAGGCCGTCCACGACCGCGCGAATGTAAAGTCCCCCACCGCCGACCAGCAACGGCAGCCGCCCGCGCGCCCAGACCTTGGCGATGGCGGTGTTGGCCAGACGCTGGTACTCGGCGAGCGTGAGTGTCTCGTCCGGCCAGACGATGTCGAGCAGGTGATGTGGCAGGCGCGCGCGCTCCGCAGCGGTCGGCTTGGCCGTGGCGATGTCCATCAGGTGGTAGATCTGCCGCGCGTCGGCGGAGACGACCTCCGCCTCCCACGCCGGGCGCAGCCGGTCGGCCAGCGCGATGGCAAGCGCCGTCTTGCCGGTTGCGGTCGGTCCGGCGATGACGACGAGGGGAATCAGTGACTCAGCGGGCGTCTCGGCGGACATGCTAGGGGACGCGCGCCGGGCGTGGCGCGGAGCGCGGTACATGCGCCAGTTGGTAGAGAATGTCGTTGATGCGCGAGGCGAGCGATGCGCCGAGAAGCGCTCCGCCGATGAAGCCAAGCGGTATGAGCGCGCCTATATTCATCTGGCTCACGAGGTAGGCGCCACCCCACGCGCCGACGATGACGGCGGCGATTGTCACGACGAAACGCGCCCTCTGTGAGAGCGTCTCGAAGAAGACAAGTATCCCACGACCAAAGAGGGAATCCGCGCCGAACGCCGCGCCGACGCCAGCGAGCGCAGGGACGAGGATCACCGCCGCCGTCATTGGCAGACTGAAGAGCGCCGTCTGCCCAAGAAGGAGCGCTGCTACCAACCCGATCAGCGCGCCGAAGAATGCGCCGCGAAACTGGCCACGCCAGCGGGCCGAACCGTGACCCGCGACGGCGCTCATCACGGCGAAGGCCAGGCTCGCCAGGAAGACCAGCCACAGCAGCGGCCAGACCAGTGGAATGTGTGGCCACCAGGGCGCGTAGGTGTGCAGCATTGTCATGCGCTGCGCCGCGCTGGCCGGATCCAATATCCATCGGAACGCGACGAGTGGCAGCAGCCCCGCGCCGATGGCGGCGGCTCCGGCGATGGCGATGCGCGGGCCACGCGCAGGCGGGCGCGCGGGGATAGAGAACTTGGCTGCGGTCGTCGTGCGATTCGCCGCGGGCTTCGGTTGAGGTTTTGGCTGTGCGGGTTTTGCGCTCGTCGAGGTCTGTGACGCCGCTGGCCCCGCCGTCTTGCGCGCGGATTGCCCGGCGGATGGCGCTGGCTGGGCCACCGTGGATTTTGCGGGCGCGGCGGTAGACCTGGGCGGCTGGATGGTGTTCGTTCCGACTGGAGCGGGGAGCGCCTCAACCGAGACTGGCAAGTAGACCTGTTGTGAGCCGCTACGAATCACCAGTTGTGACTGATGGACGCCGGTTGAAGGCAGCTTACTCGTCTCGGCGAAGACCTGGACCAGCGTCGAGGCGCCACGGATGATCGTCCGGTCTACCGAGAGCCACGGAGCGAGCGGTGTGATGGTTCCCTGCACGGTCGAGTTTGGCAGCCCGCCCACGACGATCGTCTGCACGCCGCGCTGCCCCTGCGTCAGCCGCCCCATATGCAGCGACTTGGGCTGGACGGTGATCGTTCCTGTCGGCGCGGTGGCCGTCCTGGCGGCGCCCTGCGCCACCGTGGGCCGTGGAATGGTTTGGAAAATGCGCGCCGCCGGATTCGGGCTGGCGGTCGCCCGGCGCGAGGCGCTGGCGAGGAACGCGCGCAGGCCCGCCGCCTGATCGGTATTCGTGCGCGCGGCGCTGGCGGCGCTATTGGCGGCAGAGGTATTGCCCCAGGCGCGCAGCCAGTACTCGATGCGCCCGCTGTAGAGCGCGTCGGCGCCCTCCTGCGGCAGCTTCTGGCAGAGCGCGACCAATTCGCTCAAGTTGCGCGCGCGCTCGCCGGTGCGGAAGTATAGCCCATCGGGATGGAGCAGCGCCTGCTCAAAATCGGCGACCGACTGGAAGCGCTGGTCGCGGTCGAGCTTGGTCGCGCGCTCGATGGCAAGCTGGATATGTGGCGAGACCTTGGCGTTGCGCGTGTTGAGCGGCGGCAGCGCAAACGGCGTCGTCGCGGGATCGTAGTTCGAGAGCAATTGGTAGAGCGTACAGCCGAGCGCATAGACGTCGGCGCGGGCGTCGGTCTGCGCCTTGCCGTACTGCTCCGGCGGCGCGAAGCCCGGCGTGCCGAGGATCTGCGTGTCGCGCGTGCGGCCGGGCGCGAAGACGCGAGCGATGCCGAAGTCGATCAACTTGACCTTGCCGGCGCGCGTGACCATGACGTTCGACGGCTTGAGGTCGCGGAAGATGATCGGCGGGCGCTGCATATGCAGGTAGTTGAGCGCCGAGCAGAGCTGCTCCGCCCAGCCCATCACCTCAGTCTCCGGCAGCGCGCCCTTCGCGTCGATTAGGCGCTGCTCCACCGTTTGCCCGTCGATGTACTCCATCACGAGGTAGTGGCGCGCACCCTCGAAGAAGTGCGCGTAGACGCGCGGCAGGTTCGGATGGCGCAGCCGCATGAGCGTGTCCGCCTCGAAGCGGAAGGCGTCGAGCGACTCCTTGATCTCCTGCGGCGTGAGGCCGTCCTGGCTCATCTCCTTGATGGCGACGGTCTCGTTGGAGCGCGTATCGGTCGCCTGGTAGACGGCGGCCATGCCACCCTCGCCGATCTTTTTGCCGATCAGGTAGCGTCCAGCGAGGCGGCTCTGTAGGGGGAGGCGGCCAGTGGCGTGCTGTGGGCGTGGCGCGCCGGTCTGTGCGGCTGGCTGGGGCGATGGCGGGGTCGTGCTCTTCAGCGCGCCACCGCAGTTATTGCAGTAGGTGGCGTCCGAACGATTCTGTGTCCCGCAGTATGGACAGGCGATCATCCCTGCTCCCTCGCCCGAAAATATCCTGTGCCTGTGGTTCCGGCGCGACGCGACACGATATATCTCCAGTTCGACTACGCGCGTCGCCATCGTCAGGTTACAGCCGTTGACACTGAACGAGCGCCAACGGAGCCTCTGCGGTCACAGTATAGCAGCCACAGCGGAGCGCTCGCACTGGCCAATCAGGCAGGGGCGTGTCCAGCGGGGAAACTGGCGGTTACGCCTCTACTCTCGCCGCTCAAGTTCGTCGGGCGTCGGGCGTTGGAAGAACGCCATCCATGGCTTCATCATCGCTTCGGGAATAGAGAAACTTGTTTGCGAAGGCTGCGCATTTCTTACCGCAAGCCGATGCATCAACTCATCCGCCGATACATCGAGAAAGTGTACTTCACTGCTGGCCCCAAGCTGCTTCGCTCGAGACCGATAGTCTTCGCGTTCTTCTCGCGCCCAGAAGCCGAAATCAAGGATGACATTCGTTCCCAATTCAAGGGCTCTTCTGGCGATGGTCCAAAGCATCGCCTCAATGAGTCCATGTCGAGCATCATGTTCTGGCTCCTCAGCATCTTGACCGAAGAGACGTACGTGCCATTCATCGGTTGTCAGGCGAAGGGCCGATTGCTCACGCTCAAGCTTCTGCGCAAGCGTGGTTTTTCCCGAGCAAGGAAGCCCAACCATCAAATGGAGAGTCGCCACACGTACTCCTCCTAGAGTTGGTAGCGCTACAACGTGTAGCAGTGAATCCGGATTGGATCAGCACATCATCACTACGTCAGTTTATGCCTGCCACTACCTGTTTATCACCACCGGCTCATGGACAGCCGAACTGGACCGCACTGGAATCACAACGCCGTACAAAACATCGTGCGGCCAGGATGAGCGATGAGCGATAGCGATGAGCGATGAAGAAGGGACCGAGCATGCCCCGTCGGGTAGCCGCGCCGGAGAACCGCGAGCCATCTGGGCTTTAGTCCCTGCAGAGTGTCTGAGCGTCACGCGAGGGGTCAGGGAAGGGTGACCGGGAGGGTCACGTTTTTGGATGGTCCCGTGACCCATCTATAGGGCGCACAGCAAATCCATCGCAGAGGCGAGGCATGCCGGCGGAATGGGCGCAATCCCGCACGGTCCTCGGTGGACAGCCGCGTGGACGGACGCTGTATCACACGGCGATTTACTGTGCCTGTGCGATGGCCTCCAGCGCGTCGGGACTTTCCAGCGAGGAGGTGTCGCCCAGGTCCGTCTTGCCGAGGTGGCGTGCGCGGATCAGCCTGCGCAGCACCTTGCCGTTGCGCGTCTTGGGCAGTTGCGCGACGAAGAGCACCGCCTCCGGTTTCATCGCCGGGCCGAGCGCCTTGACTACTTCGGCGCGGATCTCCTCACGCAACTGCTCCGTCTGCTCGACGCCGGGCTGTGTGACGACGAAGACGGTGATCGCCTCGCCCTTGATCTCATGCGGGACGCCGATCGCCGCCGCCTCCATCACCGCCGGATGCGCCACCGCCGCCGACTCGACCTCCGCCGGGCCGAGGCGCTTGCCCGCGACCTTGATCGTGTCGTCGGAGCGACCCAGGATGTACCAGAAGCCGTCGCTATCCACCGCCGCCCAATCGCCATGCACCCAGACGCCGGGGATGCGGCTCCAGTAGGCGTCCTCGTAGCGCGCGGGATCATGCCAGAAGCCGCGCGTCATACCCGGCCACGGCTGGCGGATCACCAGTTCGCCGACCTGCCCGCGCACCGGATTCCCCTGCTCGTCCACCACGTCCGCCGCGATGCCGGGAACTGGCCCAGCGAAGGAGCATGGTTTGATCGGCGTGATCGTCGTGCAGCCGACGATGCCGCCGGAGACCTCGGTGCCGCCGGAGTAGTTGATGATCGGCCGTTTCCCACCGCCGACGACCTCGAAGCACCAATGCCAGGGAACCGAGTTCCACGGCTCACCCGTCGCGCCGATGACGCGTATCTTGCTGAGATCGTGGCGGCGCACCGGCTCGTCGCCATGCGCCATCAGCGAGCGGATGACGGTCGGCGAGACGCCCATGATGGTGACGCCGTGGCGCTCGGCCAGCGCCCAGAGCCGGTCGGGGCCGGGGTGATCTGGCGTGCCTTCGTAGATCACCAGCGTCGCGCCGAGCATCAGCGTTCCGCTGACGGCCCACGGCCCCATCATCCAGCCCATATCGGTCAGCCAGAAGAGCGTATCGTCCTCCTGAACGTCGAAGAGGTGCGCCATGTCCTGCGCACCTTTAATCGGGAAGCCACAGTGAACGTGGACCGCGCCCTTGGGCTTTCCGGTCGTGCCGGAGGTGTAGATCAGCATGTAGGGGTCTTCGGCCTCGGTCAGCGCCGTCGCAAAATCTGCGGATTGATCGGATACAGTCTCGTGCCACCAGCGGTCACGTCCCTCAGACCACGGAACCTGCTGGCCGATGCGCCGCACGACGAGCGTGTGCTGAAGCTCTGGCGCCTGGGAGGCAGCGGCGTCGGCGGTCTCCTTCATCGGCACGACCTTGCCGCGCCGGTAGAAGCCGTCCGCCGTGACGAGGACCTTCGCGCCGCTATCAATGAGACGCGAAGCCACGGCATCCGCGCCGTAGCCGGAGAAGATGGGCGTGTAGATCGCGCCGAGCTTGCCACAGGCCAGCGTCGCGGCGACGACCTCTGGAATCATCGGAAGATAAATGCCGACGCGATCTCCCTTGCCGACACCGAGGCTGGCGAGCGCGTTGGCGGTCTGGTTGGTGAGCGCGAGCAGTTCGGCATAGGTGTAGCGCTTGACCTCGCCGTCCTCGCCCTCCCAGATCAGCGCCGCCTTCGTCGCGTTGGGTCCGCTGGCGTGCTTGTCGAGCGCGGTGGCGACGTAGTTGAACTGGCCGCCGGTGTACCATGTCGTCCAGGGCGCGCCGCGCGAGGTATCCATCACCTGCGTGTAGGGGCGTTGCCAGACCAGCCCCAGGTCGTCGGAGACGGCGTCCCAGAACCAGGCGGGGTCGGCGTTGGCGCGCGCGAGCAGATCGGGATAGCTGGCGACGCCGTGCCGCTCCATAAAGCGGCGCAACCGGCTGCGCTGGAGATACTCCTCGCTGGGTCGCCAGGCGATAGGCTCGTTCAGGCTCTGCCAGTTCTCCGCGTCGCTGGAAATGGATGTCTCGCTCATTGTATTTGTCCCCTTCGGCAGATGGCCGCGCGTCACTGCGCTCACGCTTGCAGTCTAGCACGGTTGGGCGAGGGAACGGTTTAACGCCGAGCGCGCCTATGCGCCTGACTTCTGAGCAGTCATCTTCCGGCGAGGCGGCTTGGCGACGCCGTTTGCGTGGGGCAGACGCTCCAGCCGCGCCAGTGTTTCGGGAATCTCGGAGAGTGAACTGATGCGCGCGTCTGCCGCCCAGGGGTCCTGCACGGGTGGCGCGCCAGGAGCGTAGGGATCGTCGCGCTCGATCCAGACCGTGCGCATGCCAAGCCACTTGGCCGGCTCCACATCGTTGAAGTAGTCGTTGCCGACCATCACCGCCTGGTCCGGCGTGATTCCCGCCTGCTTCAGCGCGAACTGGAAGATCTCGGAATGCGGCTTGCTCACCGCTACCTCGTCGGAGATCACCAGCGCGTCTGGCTCAAAGTAGCGCAAGATATCCCATTCCTCCAGGCTGCGGCGAATCCAGGTGGGTTGATTGGCGATCACGCCGAGCCGGTATAGTTCGTTATGGGCGTCACGCGCAGAGGCAAGCCGATCTAAGCATTCGCGCGCGTCGGAGAACAGCGTAAAGCGGCTAGGAGCTTCCGGCGCGACATGCAGGATGTAGTCGCGGAAGACCTCCATCGCCTGCACCGTCGTCCCACCGCCACGCTGTGCGAACCAGCGCAGTTGGTCGAAAAGCGTCATACGGCCGCGCATCGAGAGATTATTCAGATCGGCGGTGTACTGCTCCTCGCTGGTGGCGATGCCGCGCTGCGCCAGGAACTTGAAGACGCTCGCGTGGCGGAAGCGTGCAAAGTCAGACTCATCCACAAGGGTGTCGCCGATATCGAAAAAGATCATCATGCTCGAAATGCCTTGTCTTTACACTGGCGCGCCTCTGCGCCACCAGCCGTCCCATCGTCGGGCCGGGCCTCATAGTGTAGCGCGCTACGTCCGCGACTGCAAACCCCATACGAACGCCGGGCGAGATAGGGCGGTCATCGTGGTACAATCGCCACATCAGGCCATGTAACGCGCTGGCGAATCGCAGTCAGGCGCAATTCATCTGTCCGAATCTGCGAGCGCCAGCGCCGAGATCATATACGCTTGACTTGTACGCTTGACTTGCGAGCGCGAGAGGAGGCACGTTCTATGCGCTGTCCATCCTGCCGGGCGAAGATATCGCCGGATGCGCTCTCCTGTTCGGCGTGTGGGCGTCTGCTCGTCGCGCCGGAGCAGGTGGTGGAAGGCGCAGTCGTCGCCTCGTCTTCCACGCCGATTCCGATCCATGACACTGACGCCATAACCGCCAGCGTTCCCGATGAGCGACCCAACCGGCTGGCGCGGCGGCGTCCACGCACGACGGTCATCGGTTCGCTGGCGCGCTTCGTTCAGGACGCCTGGAACGAGCCAGTTGTCCGTGTGGCGGCCAGTGCGGCGCTTATTGCCATCGGCGAGCGGCTGGCGGATCGCTTGGCTGGAGCGGAGCGTGGGCGGCGAGCAACGACCCGCGAACAGACGCAACCAGTCCCTCACTACGAACGCCAGGCTACGTCGCAGAATGCCAGTGGAGATCGTAGCCTCATACCGTACACTCATCCGGGCGAGTTGGCTGACCGGGGCTATGTCGGTAGCATGATCGAGATGATCATTATCATCCGGCGCACATTACGCCGTCGCTGATCTCCCCGGGAGTAACGCCAATGCTTGTTCTGCGCGAAGACGACGTGCGCGCCATCCTCACTATGCCTGACACGATACGTGTTCTGGAAGAGGCGTTTCGCCGCCAGGGCGAGGATGCGACGCGCAACCAGCCGCGCCGTCGTGTCGTGCTGCCGGACGGACGTGGCGTGCTGCATACGATGTCGGCTTTCGTGCCTGGCGAGCCTGGACACCCCGAAGCCGATGGCCCGGGTCTGCTGGGACTGAAGACCTACTCAACCTTCAAGGAGGGCGTGCGCTTCGCCGTGATGCTCTTCTCCGCCGCCGATGGCGTGGCGCTGGCGTTGGTCGCGGCCGACTGGCTGGGGCAGATGCGTACCGGCGCGGCGTCGGGGCTGGCGAGTAAATATCTGGCGCGCGAAGACGTCAAGACGCTGGGTGTGATTGGAACCGGCTTGCAGGCGCGCACACAGGTCGTCGCGGTCACTGCGGTTCACGCATTCGAGCGCATCCTGGTCTATGGGCGCGACGAGGCGCGCCGCAACGCTTTCGCGGAGGAGATGACCAACGCGACCGGTGTGGACGCCAGCCCTGTGACTGAGGCCGAGACTGCTGTGCGCGAAGCAGATGTCGTCATTACGATGACCACGGCGCGCGATCCCGTCTTGCAAGGCGCGTGGCTCAAACCCGGCGCGCACGTCAACGCGGCGGGCGTGAACTGGGCCAGCCGCCGCGAGGTGGACGACGAGACGGTGGAGCGCAGCGCAGTCGTAGTCGTGGACGATCTGGACCAGGCGCGCATCGAGGCGGGCGATCTGATCCTCCCCGCGGCGGTGGGGCGCTTCGAGTGGGAGCGCGCGGTCGAGCTTGGGGCCATCATCACGGGAGATGCGCCTGGACGCACATCGGCCGAGGCGATCACCCTCTTCAAGTCGGTCGGCGTCGCGCTGGAGGATGTCGCGGTGGCCGGTCTTGTCTACGCGCGGGCGCGCGAGCGCGGCCTCGGCTCCGAGCTCGCCTTCCTTTCGTGAGGCGGCCGCGCTGAGGCCAACTCCGGCGCAGACAAAGCGCAGATGAACGGAACGCGAGGAATGCGAGTGAGGGTAAAGAGAGCGGCGCGCGATGGCGTGAGCGCAGCCTGGGCGGGCGTCTGGCTTGCGCTGCTTCTGGTATTCACGCTGGCTGGATGCGGTGAGCCAAACGCGAGCTGGCAACCAATCTCGACGGACGCTGGCGGTTCGCTTCTCGGGATTGGCGCGCAGAACACGCCGATTCTCTCGCTCGCCGCCGACCCGCAGATCACCAGCCTCGTCTACATCGGAACCGAGGGCGCGGGTGTGCGCCGCACCGTCGCCGACTCGAACACTGTCCAGAGCACCGATTCCGGGATGGCGTCGCATTCCTCTGTCTTCGCGCTCACACCCGATCCAGCCAAACGTGGAACGCTCTACGCGGGAACCTCCAATGGCTTCTATCTCTCCACCAACGCCTCTGAGTCCTGGCAGGCGCACAACACTGGGCTTCCGGCGGACGATCCGGTCACTGCCATCGCCGCTGGCCCGAATGGCTCGCCACTGCTGGCGGGAACCAAGAGCCATGGGTTGTTCCTCAGCGCCGACCAGGGGAACACATGGAGCGCCGCCACCGGTGGTCTGCCGTCAGATGGTCAGGTCACCGCCGCGCTCTGGGTTGAGGGCGCGAAGACCGCGCTGGTCGGTTTCACGGGAGGGCGGCTCTATGTGTCACATGGCGACCTGCGGGAATGGACGCAGAGCGCTTCCGGTCTGCCTGACAAGAGCGAGTTCCAGGCGCTTGGGATGAGTGGGGACGGACGTACGCTCTATCTCGGTTCGTCGCAAGGGCTGTATTCCAGCGGTGATGACGGACAGACCTGGGCAAGTGTCGGCGGTGGCCTGCCGTCTGGCTCCGTTGGCGCGCTGGCCGGCGATGCGCATCAGCCGGACGCCTACTATGCCGCCGTCGAGAACAACGTATACGTCACGACCGATAACGGCAAGACCTGGCGCGCCGTCGCCAGTCCGCTGGACAAACAGGCGCGCGCCGTCGCCATCGCAACCAACCGTTCTCAGCAGCCTGTCACCTACACTGCGACGGGGCAACTCTATCGCTATCCAAGTGTTGGTGGCGGCTCACTTGCCCCGACTATTGCCGTGCTGCTCGTGATAGCGGTCATCGGCTTCCTCTACATTCGCAGCCGGCGTGGGCGGCGTGGCAGAAACAGGGCAGCTGGCCCGAGGCCAAAACCCTCGTCAGCGACAGACAACCGCCCGCCAGCAGAACGCTATGGCGACGCCGACGCGATGTGAGTGACGAGATGTGAGTCTAGTACGCTGCTGTAGTCACTTCGGCTTTCAGTGAGAACAAAAAGCGTCTCCGGCGCATCCTCTAGGAGCGTTCCAGGCGCCGCAGGGTGGAGTTGATCGCGACGCGCAGGGTGTCGATGACGCCTTTGCCGCCGACCGCGACGGCCTCGAAGCTGGGATTGCGATAGGGATTGAGGTATTGCTCCAGCACCTGCACCGGCAGGATGTCGGGCAGGTCGCGTTTGTTCCACTGCATCACCAGGGGAAAATCGCCAATATTGCGATTCATGCGCCGCAACTGCTCGCTGAGTTCGCCGAAGCTCTCGATGTTCTCCTGGAGCTTGCTGGCCTGGGAGTCGGCGACGAAGACGACGGCGTCGGCGCCCTTGAGCACCGAGATGCGCGTCTGCTGGTAAAGCACCTGACCCGGCACGGTATAGAGCTGGAAGCGGATCTGAAACCCGTGGATGCGTCCCATCTCCAGCGGCAGGAGATCGAAGTAGAGCGTGCGCTCGGTCTCAGTATCGATGGAGACCATCGCGCCGACATCGCGTGGATTGACGGTCTTGTGGATGACATGCAGGTTGGTCGTCTTGCCGCTCAGGCCGATACCATAGTAGACCACTTTGCAGTTGATCTCGCGTTTCGCCATGTTGATGAGCGACATGCTATCTCCCAAATGTGTTTGTTGTGATGAATGACTGGCGAGGTGAAGTATCGAGCGGGCATGTGGTCAACGCTATTGTACCTCACCTCATCGCGGACGCAACTTTTGTCGCCATTGTGGCCGCTCTTGTCTAACGTCTCAGGGACGGCGCTGGTCTCATGATGTTGATCCGGCCAGCCGCGCGAGGAAACGCTCCAGCGAGACGATGGCGCGCTCGTGGGTTCCCTCGCCGATCATCTGGCGGCTGTCGCGCGCGCTGACACGAAACACCAGGCGACGTCCGTCGATCTCGACCAACTCGGCGGTCGCGGTGACGGTATCGCCAACAGGCGTCGCCAGGAGGTGGCGCACATTGACGAGGACGCCGACCGTGGTCATGCCTTCCTCAAGTTGTGGCTGAACGAGCTGCCACGCCGCATTCTCCATCAGCCCGATCATCATCGGTGTGCCGAAGACGCGCACGCCACCCGCGCCGAACGCCTCGGCAGTGTGCTCCTCGCCGACCACCAGCGTCGCCTCGCCGCGCATGCCGATCTCAAGCGTCATCAAGCCGATTCCCTCGTCAACATAACGACAACAGTCCTGTATCCGCGTCTGCAGACGCCGATCTAGCGTATCACAGTCCGAACATCCCGAGCCACCCCGACCAGTGTGGCCTGTGGCGAGGTGGATGAGGAGCCGGAGTGGCGCGGGTGTTCACTTTCTAATGGTCTATTTTTGCCTCTATTGCGCAGACAGAAGACGCTCGCGTTGACGGGCTTGCCGGGCGAATGGCATAATCCAGAAGTGCGCCCACTCACGGGCGCGTATAGATATGGCCTGGGAATGTGCCTGGGAAGGAAGCCCCGGGAGGCGGAGCATGAAGCAGATCGAGCGCGCGGCGGATCTGGCGCCTGGTGTCGCTCCAGAGACGTCTGATGCAGAGACACAGCTCGCGCTCTCGTTCGTTATCCCCGTTTTCAACGAGGTCGAGAGCGTCGCGCTGCTCTACGAGCGCCTCTGCGACGAGCTTGAGCGCATGGGGCAATCCTGGGAAGTGATCTTCGTTGACGACGGCAGCAGGGACGGCACGTTCGAGAAGTTGCGCGCGCTGCATGAGCGCGATCAGCGCATCCATGTCATCCGCTTCCGCCGCAACTTCGGCAAGACGCCCGCGCTTGTCGCCGGATTCCAGATGGCGCGCGGCGAGATCGTCTTCACGATGGACGCCGACCTGCAGGACGATCCAGCCGAGATTGGGCGCTTCCTGGAGAAGCTCGATGAGGGCTACGATCTCGTCTCCGGCTGGAAGTATCCGCGCCTCGACCCGTGGACCAAGACCTTCCCGTCGCGCGTCTTCAACGGCATGGTCAGCGCGACCACCGGTGTCAAGTTGCACGATATCAACTGCGGCTTCAAGGCGTATCGCCGCGAGCTGCTCGACGACATCAAGCTCTACGGCGAGTTGCACCGTTTCATCCCGGTCCTCGCGCATCAACGTGGCTTCCGCGTCGCCGAGATTCCCGTCACACATCATCCGCGCAAGTTCGGCAAGTCGAAGTTCGGCGCGCGCCGCTTCCTGCGTGGCTTCCTCGATCTGCTGATGGTCCTCTTCCTGATGACCTACCTGCGCACGCCGCTGCGCCTCTTCGGCACGCTCGGCATTCTCTCGCTCCTGGCCGGCATTGTCATCGATGGCTACGTCGTGCTGGATCGCTTCCTGCCCTTCGGCTCGAACGAACCGATCCACAACCGCCCGCTGCTCTTCGTTGGCATTCTGTTCATCATCTTCGGCGTTAGCTTCATCCTGACCGGACTGCAGAGCGAGATGATCCGCTACTTCGCCTATCGCCCAGCGCAGGAATACAGCATCCGGCAGGTGCTTGAGTGAGCGATTCCAGCGCCGGTGGCAAGGTCGGAGAGCAGGGCGCGCCTTCGCGCTGGCAGACGCTTTTCCAGTCGGCGATGACCTTCGCGAAGCGCAATAAACGCCTGCTCCAGATCGCGCTCGTCACGTTGATCGCGCTTTTCGTCGTGCTGAGCTTGATGTCGAACTGGTCGAAGCTGGCCTCGTACGACTGGCGACTCAACTGGGGGCTATTCGCGCTGGCGTTCATCTTTTTCGCCGGGCAGGAGTTGACCTTCGCCTTCATCTGGCGCGCGATTCTGCGGCGCATGGGACATACCATCGGCGTGCTGGCGTCGCAGCGCATGTACCTTGGCTCCGAGATGGCGCGCTATGTGCCGGGCAACGTCTGGCACGTGCTGACACGCGTTTTCTGGGTCGAGCGCTACGGCGTGCCGATGGCGAAGGGCTTCGCCAGCATGGTGATGGAGTTGGCGACCAAGATCGCCTCGGCGGCGCTCGTTTTCGCGGTGAGCCTTCTCTGGTGGCAGGACACACGTGCGCTGGCGAGCAGTGTGCCGCGTCCCGCGCTGATCGGAGTCGTGGTGGTCGGCGTCCCGTTGTTGTTGCTCGGCCTGCATCCACGCGCGTTACGCTGGGCGCTGAACAAGGGCCTGCGCATCCTCAAGCGCGATGAGATCGACCTTTCCCTGCGCTACCGCGACGTGCTGGCTGTGACCGGCTATTGGGCGGCGAGCTGGCTCGTTGCGGGCGTTGGCTTCTATCTCCTCATCCGCGCGGTCGTTCCCGCATCCCCGCCTGCCTCGGCGATACTGGTGGCGACGGGCATCTACGCGCTGGCATGGGACATCGGCTTCCTGAGCTTCGTGACGCCAAGCGGCATCGGCTTCCGCGAGGCGGCGATCGTCGCGCTGTTGCTGGCGTCGGGACTCGTCGCGCCAGGGCCTGCCAGCGTCGGCGTGGCGACGGTGATTGCGCTATTGGCGCGCCTGCTGACCACGCTTGCGGAACTGACGTGCATCGGCGGCGCGCAACTGGCGACGCGGCTCACCGCGACGGCTCCGCTGCCGCAACCAGATGCCCCGCAGCGGTGAGCGATTCGATCGCCAGATCGAGTTGCGCCGCGCGGACCAGCAGATAGTCGGTATCGAAGGTCGAGAGCGCGAAGATGCTGACACCTGCATCTGCCAGCGGCGCGAGCAACGCGGACAGCACGCCGGTCAGACTGAAGTCGAGCGGCCCCTCGACCATCAGGCAGCGCCAGTCGCGCTCGGAGCGCACATTCTCCTCAGGCACATTCTCTTGCGTGCAAACAATCGAGAGTTCACTCGCCGTTCGTGTGACCGAGATCAGCGCGGATGTTCCAGCGATCGCCCAGGCCGGGAGCGGGGCCGTGGAATCGAGGCGGCAGACCGCGAAGAGGTCGGGTAGCAACACAAGGTTCATTGCATTCTCCCTTCGCATGAATTAGGCCTAAAAATCGACCGTCGCGCACCCGGTACACAAGGACTGTACAGCGGTCATAGCTGAATTGACATGCTCGCCAGCCTGCCGCTACAATACCTGCGCTCAGGGTGGCCGCACGATGCGGCGGAATGACAGGCGTTAGGGGTCAGCCGAGCGCTGGCCGCAAGGGGATGCAGGGGCAGGAGGATGGCGTGACGCCAACGAGCGGAGGGAGCCTGGTCGGCAAACAGCTCGGCGACTTCCAGCTACAAGGATTGCTTGGCGCAGGCGGCATGGCGGAAGTCTACCGTGGCTTCGACGTGAAGCTCAAGCGGCAGGTCGCCGTCAAGATTCTCCCCGCCTCGATGGCGAACGACGCTGGCTACGTGCAGCGCTTCAAGACTGAGGCGCAGCGCGTGGCGGCGCTCAACCATCCCCACATTGTGCCTGTCTACCACTTTGGCGAGGAAGGTCAGCTCCTCTACCATGTCATGCCCATCCTCAAGGAGTCGCTGCGCGACCGGCTCGACCGTGAGGTCACGCTGGAGCCGCAGGACGCCGTGCGCCTGGTCGTGCAGATCGCCTCGGCGCTCTCGGTGGCGCATGCGGCGGGCCTGGTGCATCGGGACGTCAAGCCAGAGAACATCCTGCTCGACGACAAGGGCGAGGCGTATCTGACCGATTTTGGCATCGCCCGCCCCGTGATGCCCTCCCGTGTGGGCCGCGCGGCGCAGACGCTTTCGGCTACCGGCCTGCCGGTGGGCACACCCGAATACATGGCGCCCGAGCAGTTGCGTGGC
>DATAOM010000055.1:0-15508 GCA_036265775.1 Ktedonobacterales bacterium
GCGCCACTTGGGCGCACCCGCGACGCCGGCGGCATGAACGTCTACATCCGCGAGTTGGCTCGTGAGCTTGGCCGTAGCGGTGTCGAGATCGATATCTTCACCCGTCGCATTGACTGTGACACCCCCACCATTCAATATCCCACGCACGGTGTCCGCCTCATCTCCCTCCCCGCCGGACCCGCCACCCTTCTCCCACCCACTGAGCTTCATCCCTACGTCGCCGAATTCTCCTGCCGCCTCGCCCGCTTCGCCGAGCGCGAGCAGCGCTCCTACGATCTTATTCACAGCCACTACTGGCTCTCCGCCGCCGCCGCGCTGCCGCTGGCGCGCGCCTGGAACGTTCCGCACGTGACGATGTTCCACACCGTCGAGCGCCTCAAGAGCCAGCAGTATGGCGCGCCTGCGAGCAATAGCCTTGCCAGCCAGACGCGCATCGAGACCGAGCGGCGCATCGCTACGGCGGTGGAGCGCATCAGTGTCTCGACTGAGCACGAAGGCGAGCAGTTGCGACGTCTCTACGGCCTCGCGCCCAGCCTATTTCAGGTCATCCCCTGTGGCGTTGACCTCGACGCCTTCACGCCGGGAACGCCTGCCGAGCGCGAGATGGCGCGCCAGCGACTCGCGTCCGATGGCAGGCCGATGCTGCTCTTCGTTGGGCGGCTCGACGCTATTAAGGATCTCGATTTGCTCCTCGCCAGCGTCGCGCGTATGCGTACTGACGCCGTGCTGCACATCGTCGGCGGCGATCCCGACGGCGATCCCGAACTCGACCGGCTGTGCGCGCTCGCGGGTGATCTCGGCGTTGGCGAGCGTGTGCGCTTCCCCGGCGCTGTCGCCCAGCGCGACTTGCCCAACTACTATCGCGCCGCCGATGCGCTGGTCGTGACCTCGCGCTACGAGAGCTTCGGGCTGGCCGCAGTGGAGGCGTTGGCCTCAGGCTTGCCGGTCGTCGCGGCGCAAGTGGGCGGCCTGCCCAGTATCATCACGCATGGCGAGAACGGCCTGCTGGTACGCTGGCGTTGCCCCGAGGCCTTCGCCGAGCAGCTTGACTTGCTGCTGGAGGATACGGCGTTGCGCGCGCGGCTCAGCGCCGCTGCGCGTTCATCAGTCGAGCGCTTCTCGTGGGAACGCATCGGCGACGAGGTCCGCGCGCTGTATCAGGAGTTGACTGACGACGCGCGTTGCGCCCTCGCCTGTTCCTGCCGTTAGCATTGTAAGCGTTTCAATCGACCAGCAGGACGCGCAGGGTCTCGCGGCGCGCCACGACTGTGAGTTGATCGGCCCCGTCGAGATCGGAGAGGTGGAAGCTCAGGGCGTCGGCTCCGTCGCGCTCGACTTCTGTCCCCATATTGCTCAGGCAGCGGGGATGGCGTAGCAGGAACTGCCGTGCGCGTGGGTCCGACCAGTACACCAGTTGGTCGACGGACGGCAGGCACGTGTCAGGACCCAGGTCCACATCACAGTATCTACATTCCATCCGCACCCAGGAGTGCGGAGCGCAAAGCGTCGCCATCTCTGTACTGGCAGTCTGGACGGTGAACTGGGCTGGTCTCCCGCATGAGAGGCAGGCATGCGTTTCGTCTCTAAGGGACTGGATGACCCGCTCTGACAGCCCCTGCATGACCCGCTTCCAGGCGGGGCGGAATGAGCGCAGACCGGCGAGCGAGACCAGCCCCATGCTGTGCGCCGTATCCAGCCCAGTGCGCTGCGAACAATCGGGACAGCGCAGGTGAAGATTTGGCCCCTCCGCGCCGTCAACCTGCACGAAGTAGCCTTCGAGCCGTCGCCGCGCGCAGAGCGGACACCACATACGCGTCGGCTGCCATTGCTCCGTCGGGACCTCGTCCAGCGCCAGGCCATACGCCTCCGCCTCGGCGCGCAACGGCCCATTGAGCGCCTGACGCAGTTGCGCTCGCGCGCGATGCAAGCGCGTATCCAGCGCGCCCTGCGAGAGACTTAGACGCGCCGCGACCTCGGCGCGTGGCAGGTCGATCAGATAAGACAACTCGACGGCCTGGCGTGAGACTCGGGGCAATGCGCCAATCGCGCGGTCGAGCAGGCCGGTCAGGTCCCGCTGGCTCAGCTCTTCAAATGGGTCGGAGCGCGCTGGCGCAGGGAGGTCGAGCAGGGCGTCATCGCTCTCTGGAGCCGTTGCCTCGTCCAGGGCGCCTGTCCCATGCTGCGCTGGCGCATAGCGAAGCGCGTCCTGCTGGCGCGTGCGGTTCACACGACGGCAGATATTACGGCAGATCTCGTCGACCCAGGGATGGAAGCCCGCCGGAGAGCGCAGGCGGTCCAGATGGCTCCAGGCTTCGAGCAGCGTCTCCTGGATCACGTCGTCGATAACCTGCGGCTCCATGCCGCGCGCCTGCGCGATACGCGCCAGCCGTCTTCGTGCGGCCGTCAGGACGCCATCCTGATCAGTCAGCAACGCCGATCGCAGCCACTCGCGCTCGCCCGGCAAAGCGCCTGAGGTCTCCGTTTGCTCATGCTCCCGCATCTTGCGCTCCGTTTCCTACTTCCTTATCACCGCAGCGCCAGAGTTCTTACACCATTTTCTGGCGCTCATATCTCATTGTGGAGAAGGCACATGCGATGGAGAGCAGTGATCCCGAGATCGGCGCTCGCAAATGAAACGTACCACGCTGCACATCATGGTGGAGAACATGGGAGAACATGGTGGTGCGAAAAAATTGATGAAAATTGATGTAAGAATGTGCGGCCTCGCGTGATGAGTGAGTGACGGTGCGATGGAGACGCCTGTGCGAGTCGGGCAAGTCGTGTCGTCGAGGTGGAGCAGCGATAGGCTGTTCCACGAAGCCATCACGGTGAAAGAGGGCTTTTGCACGATGACGGACACGTTTGGGAAGGCGAACATCCTCGCGCTGCTCCACTTCGCGCGCGAGCAAGAGCAACAGATGGTCGAGCGCCTGAGCGACGAAGAGCGCAGCGCCATCGGCACGCCAGAGCGCTGGTCTGCCAAAGACTACCTGGCGAACATATTGGTCTGGAAGGAGTTGCAGACCGAGAAGCTGGCCGCCGCGCAACGGGGCGAGATACCTCCCGTCTGGCGAGATCCCGAGGTTGTGCATCAGATCAACAGCGACGGATTTTTGCGCTTCCGCGAGCGCAGCTTCCAGGAGGTACAGGACGAGGGAGCGCGTGTATTCCAGGCGTTCATCGCACAGGTCGAGCGCCTGAGCGAAGAAGAGTTGAACGACCCAAATCACTTTGTCTGGCTGGACGGCGAGCCGCTGCGCGGTGAGACGATGGGGAACGGGTTATGGCACCCCTGCAACCAGATCGCCGCCTTCTATCTCCAGAGCGGGCGACGGAGCGAGGCGCTGCAACTCCAGGAAGAATTGCTGGCGGCGGTGCGGCGCGCCAACATGCCGCCGGAAAATATGGGATACGTCGTCTACAATCGCGCCTGCTTTTATGCGATCAACGGCTGGCCCGACAAGGCACTCCAACTCTTGCCTGAGGCGTTGCGGCTCAGGCCGACGCTCGTTGAGTGGTCGCGTCACGACTCTGACCTCGATGGGCTGCGCGCCGATCCCGCTTTCCAGGCGATCTTCGAAGATCCACAACTCCAGGAGCAGGCGCCAGCCGTCGCGCTTATCAGCCCGCATGAGTTGCGCACGTTGGCAGGCGGCGAGACTCCGCCGTTCGTGATTGATGTGCGCGGCGCGTCTGAATACGCCGAGGGACATGTGGACGGCGCGGTCAATATCCCCCTCGGCCAGCTTGAACGCCAACTTACGCGTATCCCGCGCGACCGGCTGGTGGTCACCTACTGCAACATGCATCACCGTGGCGAATCGCGTGGCGAGCGCGCGGCGGCGCTGCTCAACGAGCGTGGCATTCAGGCGCGTGCGCTGGACGGTGGCTATCCCGCCTGGCGGGAGAGCGCAAGGCGAGGAACTGTGGAAGACCAGGCGAACGCGCCTGTATAGCGGGTGAGCGCCTGACGGCGGCTCGATCATCTCTATAATCACCATCGGGAAGGAGCGCGCCGGTGAGCGAGTCACGCGACACATCAGATAAGGAAGTCGATGAGACGCCGCTCGCGGAGCCGGCGGCCCGTCCCCTGGCGGGAAACCATCTGCTGGAGGTGGGCCTGCTATTCTTCACCCTCGGCTGGATCGCCTTCGGCGGTCCGGCGGCGCACGTCGCGCTGATGCGCGAGGAGTGCGTCAAGCGGCGCAAGTGGCTCAGCGAGGAGCGCTTCCTCGACCTCTTTGGCGCAGTCAACCTGGTTCCGGGGCCAAGCTCGACGCAACTGGCGATCTACCTCGGCTACCTGCGCGCGGGCTGGACGGGGCTGTTCCTCGCCGGCGCCTGCTTCATTGTCCCGGCAATGGCGATCGTGCTGGCAATTGCCTGGGCGTATGTCACGTATCAGTCGCTACCGCAGGTCGGCTGGCTCCTCTATGGGATCAAGCCCGTCGTCATCGCAGTCATCGCACAGGCGATCGTCGGGCTAGGGCGGACGGCGCTACGTGGCGCGCTGCCCGTCGTCTTCTTCCTGGCCCTGCTCGCGCTCTACCTGCTCGGCGTCAATATCCTCGTTGTCCTCTTCGGCGGCGCGCTCGTCTTCGCGGTCCTGCGTCTCGTCCTTTCTCGCGGCAATACGACAGGTGGCGCATCGCTAGCGGTTGTGGCGCTGGGCATGTCCAGTTCATTAGGAAGGCTCCGTGTCCTATCAACCCTGCGCGCCATGGGACGGATAGCGCTGCCTATGGCGCTTGCCGTCGCCGCGCCGGTGACGTTGCTCGCCCTCTTTCTGACCTTCCTAAAGCTCGGCGCGGTGGTCTATGGCAGCGGCTACACGCTGCTCGCCTTTATCCGCGACGACTTCGTGCTGCGGCTGCACTGGCTCACCGAACAGCAGGCGCTCGACGCCATCTCCGTTGGCCAGGTGACGCCGGGGCCGGTCTTCACCACCGCGACATTCATTGGCTATCTCGTCCTCGGCTGGCAGGGCGCGCTCGTCGCCACGCTGGGCATCTTTCTGCCCTCGTTTCTTTTCGTCCCCTTCATCCACCTCGCCGCGACCCGCCTGCGCAGCTCGCGGGTGGTCGCCGCCGCGCTCGCTGGCGCGAATATCGCCGCGCTCGCCCTGATGACGGGCGTCTCGCTGCAACTGGCGCGCGCCGCGCTCGTCGACCTCTTTACCTGGGGGGTGGCGCTGCTCTCGTTACTGATCCTGCTGCGGTATAAGGTCAATCCGATCTGGCTGATCCTGCTCAGCGCGGCGGCCAGCGTCGCCGCGCACTTCCTGGCCCTCGTCTAATGCGAGAAGCAATGGTGGGGTGAGACGCTCGTCAAGGAACAACCGCTTCGCCGAATTTGTTCATGCGCACAATTTGCCGGTCGCTATCATCCTTGTTTTCGTGCGGGTTGACACGTGAATTAGCTCTTGTGTCCACTTGCGTGTGTGGTACAATAGTCCCGGCCTTCCCCAAGCGAGCGAGACCCGCAAGAGCCAAATCGGCGTCAACCGCGTAGACATGTTCAGCCGCTCATCTGCGGCGCGTTTCATGCTGCCAGATTCAGGGAGCGGAAGATGGAGCAACAGGGGCGGATACTCGACGGCGATCTGGAGACCCTCGGGTTACAGGCCACCCTCAAGATGCTCGCGCTCGGCGGGAAAACCGGCGCGCTTCTCGTCTCGTCTGGCCAGGAACACCTCAAGATCACTCTCGAGAATGGCCAGATCCTCGCCCTCGACGAGCCACACATCCCTCCCCCCGATGTGATTGAGATCTTCTTCCTCCTCGATAAGATCGACGCAGAACTCGCGCGTCTGCTCCACCAGCAGTCCGGCAACAACTCCGCGACCGCGCTCATGCTCATGGCCCAGAGCAGGCTCATCTCCCCTGAAGACGTACAGCGGCGGGTGGAATTTACCGTCACACAGTCGCTCAGTCGCGCGATACGCTGGGAGCATGGGCGCTTCGAGTTTCACCGCGACACCAGCCCAATTCAGGCGCGCGCCGGTCTCTACCGTCCGCTCAACGTCGACCATGTGCTCCTGGAGGCGCTGCGCATCGCCGACGAGCGCGAGGGGAACGACGGCGGGATGGCGCTCTCACGCTACTCGATCCCGCGCTGGGTCCAAAACGCGCATCCCTCGCAGGTGGAGTTGACGCCCGACGAGGCCAGCGTCTTGCGCCTCTGCAACGGTCATGTGCCGATCTCCGCCATGTCCATCGGCCTAATGATTCCGGAATCGCAAGTCGCCCGCATGGTGCAGCGATTCGTCGACGCGGGATTGGTCGAGATCGTGGATGCGCGCCTCGAACAGGAGCTGCGACGGACGCTCACTAAGTTGCACGGCTACAGCCAGCGTCAACTCGCCCTGAGCGGCCGCGTCCCGCCCGAACAACGCATGTTATTTCTGATTCGTACGATGACCGAATGTATCAACGGGTTATTCGCGCACCACAGCCAGTTTGCGCGCGCGCTACGCGGGCGTGGCGAGGTCAGCCAGGTGGAGGTGCAGCGCTACATCGAGGCGACGTTCCAGCCCGTGTTGGCGCACGTCCAGCGCGAGTTTCCGCGCATGGACGAGATCATTCGCCTCGACGCTGGCCGGCTGAACGCGGAGGATGTCGAGACGTTGGATCGTGTCGTCAAAGGAGGCGAACTGCTCGAATGTTACCGCGATGGCGTCTACCTCTTATCGGAATTCATACAACTGGTGTTCGAGCGCATTCTTACCGATGAGGTCGGGCGCGGCCAGGCTGGCGCTCAGTACGAAGAAATTTGGAGTGCGTTCACCCACGAGATGGATACTGAAGCGACCCGTGCGCTAGGGCAGCGTACGCCGAGCCTGCGTGTCTAATCCATGCGCTTGGCGCGATGTTGTCTAGCGTTTACTCGTCTCGTGCGGGTATACTTTGCGAGCGTTCCTCAAGAGACAATGGCGTTTCGAGGATGTGTGGACGGCGGTGTCTGCCTAGCTATACAGGAGGGAACAACAGGTGGATGAGCCGGTAGTGCTGGTTGTGGACGACAGCCCAACGGTCCGAAAGATTGTGCAGTTGACACTGCAACGTGCGCATATGCAGGTACTGACGGCGGCGGATGGCTTGAGCGCCCTGGCGGCCGTGGCGGACGCAAGCCCCGATTTGATACTGCTCGATATCATGTTGCCGCGTATGGATGGCTACAATATCTGTCAGGTTATCCGCAAGAATCTGGCGTATCGTGATCTGCCCATCATTATGCTCAGCGGTAAAGATGGCATCTTCGACAAGATGCGTGGCAAGTTGGCGGGATCGAGCGACTATATCACGAAACCCTTCGATTCCAGCGATCTGGTCCAGACGGTCAAACGCTATCTGTCCACACCTGCGGTGCGTGAGCGGATCGCCCAGCGCTCGGCGCAGCGCCAGATGCAGGAGCAGATGCGCTGGCGCTAAGGGCGCGTTGGCGCTAAGGCGGAGGCCAAAGAGCGCGTTCATCAATCTAGAACAAGCGAGAGCCGGTTGCGCCTCTCATCACCCATTCGCGCGATGAGAGATGCGTTAGCGGCTCCTTTCTGCTATCATGAACGGTGTGGAGGTCCCTTCACACACGTGCCCTTGCCGATGTCGTCGCGGCGCGCCACGCCTTGAGAGTCAAGCGTGACTGCAACGCTGGCGGAGCGACGGAATGGATTGCTGGGAGACGAGGGAGCGCGACCATGGCGGCGCCAAAAGTGTTGGTGGTGGATGATAGCTGGACCGATCTCGCGCTGATGGCCACGCCGCTACGCGATAGCGGCTTCGAGGTCATCACGGCGGTGGATGGCGATGAGGCGGTCGAAAAGACGTTGCAGGAGCTCCCGCAGTGTGTGCTGCTGGATGTAGTCTTGCCCAAACAGAGCGGCTTTCAGGTCTGCCGTCGCTTGAAGCAGATGGAGCAGAGCCGCGGCATCCCCATCATCCTCATCAGCGGCAAGAACACCCCGCTCGATATGAAGTGGGGCATGCAGCAGGGCGCCGACCTCTATCTGACCAAACCGTTCAGCAAAGAGGAGCTCCTCAAGAGCGTGCGCACGCTGACCGGCTATGACGGCTAGCGCTGACCGGCGGGATATGGGATTGCGGTGGAAGGGAAGCGGGACGAGATGAGCGAGCCAGGCAGAACTCCCGGCGCGACGCAGCAACCGCAGCATCTCCTCTTCACCATCGCTGGCGTGGAGTGCGCGTTGCCCGCCGAGGTCGTACAGGGCGTCGAGCGCACGCTGGAGATCACGCCTGTGCCCAACACCGCGCCATGGGTCTCTGGAATTGTCCAGGCCTGGGGTGGAATCGTCTCCGTCGTTGATCTGCAGATGTTCTTCGGGATGGGGCCACAGTCGCTGACCCCGCGCTCGCGACTCATCGTCGTCGCGCGTGGCGACCTCACCGTAGGGCTGCTGGTCAACACCGTCGTCGAGATGCGCTCCCTTGGCGAGGGCTTCGCCAGTTACCTCGATCCGCGCGCGACGCCGGAGTGGGCGCAGCCATATGCGCAGGGCGGATTGCCGGTTGGCGATCGTACGGTCGTCGTGCTGGACGTGGATAAGGTCGTCCTCAGCCAGAAGATGCGGCGTTATCGCGCCGACCAGGTGTGATGTACGCCGGATTCCCTATCTTTCGCGTATACTGATAGGCCTGCTCCCTCCCATTGTCAGGCGCCTGTACAATGGAAGCGCACCAGAACAACAACGCCACGCCCGGTATGAGTCAGAATTATGAGTCAGGAACATGCCCGGCGATGAAGAATCATTTCTGCGCAGGCGCGCGACGGATAAATCCGGGATCAGTCTAGAGGAGGCGTCCACCACCATGGAGCGACGAGGGGCGTCACGCTCGACGCTGAATACACAGTTGAACCTGTGGATGGTTTTCTCTTTGCTGGCGCCGCTCGCCGCGATCTTCGGTCTGGGCGCCTGGATCATCTTCCGCATTGCTCCGGACTTTGCTGCCTCTCCGCAGGATGCGGCGCTCTCGCTCTGGATCGCGACGGTCGCCGCCGCACTCGGCGCCGTGGCGATCATTGCCTTTGCGTGGCTGCGCGCGCGCGCCACACTACGCCAGCGCATGCTCGAACTGGCCGAGACACTGCGGCAGGTCGCCTCCGGAGATCGTCTGGCGCGCGCGCCACTCGTCGGCAATGACGAACTGGCGATCCTTGGCGCCTCGGTGAACGCAATGCTCGATGGCGCGCCACTCCCCACTTTTGGGCGCGGAGCTTCCCCGCAATCACCTGAAGCGATGGTGCTGCAACAGCAGATCGAGAAGCTGCTGACCGAGGTCAGCGCGGTAGGTGATGGCGATCTGCGCGTGCAGGCGGAGGTCACGCCCGATACCCTCGGCGTGCTCGCCGACTCCTTTAACTACATGATCGAGGAGCTGGCGAAGGTAGTGGGACGCGTGCAGGCCACCGCGCTCCAGGTGACCAATGGCACCCGCCGGCTGCTGGATCGCTCAGCGGAGGTCGCCAGCGCCACCGATACGCAGGCGCTGCAGATCAACCAGACCTCAGACGCCGTGGCGCGCCTCGCCGATTTCGTCCAACTCTCGGCCAACAATGCGCTCGAAGCTGTGGAAGCCGCGCGCGAGGCGTTACGCGCCGCGCAGTCGGGTAAACAGGCGGTGGACCAGAGCATCGAAGGTATGGACCATATCCGCGACAACGTGCAGGAGACGGCGAAGAAGATCAAGCGGCTGGGCGAGCGTTCGCAGGAGGTTGGCGAGATCGTGCGCCTGATCGAGGACATCGCCGACCAGACGAACCTGCTCGCGCTCAACGCGGCGATCCAATCGGCGATGGGCGGCGAGCATGGACGTGGCTTCACGCAGGTCGCAGACGACATTCGCGCGCTCGCCGAGCGCGTGACGGAGGCGACGAAACAAATCACCGGACTGGTCAAGGGCATCCAGGGCGACACGTATGACGCTGTCGTGGCGATGGAGGAGAGCACGAAGGAAGTCGTGCGCGGGTCGAATCTGGCCGATGAAGCCGGCAAGGCTCTGCAAAGTATCTATGGGTCGGTCGAGCGCCAGTCGCGGATCGTTGAAGATATTGGCTCCGCCGCGAGCGAGCGCCAGCGTACCGCCGCAGAGGTCGCCTACTCGATGAGCCAGATCGCCGAGATCGCGCGTCAGACCAACGCGGCGACGCAGGACGCCTCCCAGAGCGTGAGCTATCTCGCGGACCTCGCCGAGCAGTTACGCGCTTCGGTCGCCACGTTCCGCCTGCCGGAGCGCATCGCCGAGCAGGCCGGTTTGCCGGCGCAGCCTGATGGGCAGTTCGCTATGCCTGCCCAGTTGGGATCGGGAGCGAGTGGCGCGCGCTGGGAGGTCGGCGCCGACGCGCTGATTGGCGCTGGCATTCCCTCCGGCGGATTCGGCGGCGCTGGCCAGCCTGGAAATCTCGGCTATGACGCATACGGTGGAGCGTATGATGGCGGATATAATGGCTATGGCGCGCAGGCTGATCCAATGAATGGGCTGAGTGTCTATCCACCCGCCGGTGGGGTGGACGCTCCCTGGCCAGCGCCGGGCGAGGCTCCCTACCCGCCCGATCAGTTCGATGGACGCTATTAAGTGGCAAGCCAGATAACAAGCAAGACAACACGCGGCGAGACAGAATGATGGGTGCGAACGCCAATTTGACACTCCCCATAAGAGGATGCTCGGAGAACGCTTGTGGCAACCCACTACGTTAGCCTCCGAAGGGCCTGCCCAGCCCCATCTGGACTGTTGACTTCATCGCGGCGTGGCGTGGTTAGCTCAATTACCGCCGCTCAAGCGAAGCGCACCTCGTGCAAGCTGCGTTACTGCTTTTACCCACGGAAACGGCTTACCGTGGAACCCACCGAAACAGTATTGGAGTTGGCAAGGTGCAAATATCCAGTCGCCTATTCTCACACAGCGGTGAGAAACTGGAAAGGAGAGCGGCGAAGCCCTTATGCGCCTAACCGCATGGGTTGAATCCCGACGGCTTGCGACGGGCTAGAGCCTTATTATGTCAAACTCGTTCGATAGATCAGCGATCTTCCAGAGCTTTCTGGATGAAGTTGGCGCCTACCTGCCGAGCATCCAGGCGCGGCTGGACCGGCTGCAACAGGCGCCGCAGGATCGCGAGAGCCTCGAAGAGGCATACCGGCACGCCCATACCATTACCGGCTCGGCGGGCATGATGGGCTTTACGGGGCTGGCGCGCGTCGCGCAGGGCATGGAAGAGACGCTCTATGCCGCGCTGCATGGCGGCGCGCCGCTCGACGCGCCCGCCATCGCGTTGCTACGCCGCTCCCACAGCCGCCTGGAGCGGCTTGTTGCGCTCATCAAGACAGGCTCCGACGACGCGAGCCTCGTCGCCGAGGATGACGCCGACCGCGCGGCATGGCGCGGCGCGGCTCACGCAGGCTCAAACGGGTTCTCCAATGGCCTCAGCGGCAGCGGCGTGTACGCGCCCGCAGCCAGCGATCCCCATGCGCGTTCGGGTGTACGGCCCGATTCGTGGGCGTCGTCTCGCGCGGATATGGAAACCCATGTCGCGCCAACGATCTCCTCTGGCTCGGGGATGGAGTCGGCGGGCCTGCCGACGCAGGTGAACGAGGGCGCGCTCCAGTCCCCTCTGGACGATCTGCGCGCGGAGTCCGATGTGATCCGGCGGCAGGTGGGAGCGCTGCGTGAGGTCGTCTCGCGCCTGCGCGACGCCGCGCAGAAGATGGAGGGCGAGCGCGCCGAGCTACGCACTTTCCTGGATGGGTCGGATTCGGCGCTGGCGCGGCTGGAGGCGTGGGTCGGGCGACAGATGGGGCTGAACCTGGAGCAGAGCGCGGATTCCGCGCGTCGCTATCTGCCCCTCTCGGTCGTCTGGGTCATTGCCATGCGCCTGAAGAACCTCGTGGCGCTGCTGCACGATTCCAGCCGCACGCTCACCGTCTCGCAGGAGCAGATGGATGAGACGCTCGGCGAGCTGCAGAGCGCCGTCGAGGCCGCCTCCCGCTTTAGCGGCGCGATGACGCAGGTTGCGGGTGGTCCGCAGAACGGCTTCAGCGCGACCGTCGCGCAGTTCGCCTGGCAGCCAGCCCCCTCGAATAGCGTGGAAACGCTTTCCCCAGGCGCGCGCGCCGAACTCGAACGCTCCGTGCGCGAGGAGCTGCGGCTTTCGCTAGAAGATAGCGTGCGCGACGAGATCGCCGCTCTGGTGCGGCGCGAAGAGGAGCAGCGGCTGCGCCACGAGATCGAGATTCAGGTGCGCCGCCAGTTCCTCAGCGAGATGGGTCCAGGAGGCTCCTCAGGGCCGATCTCCCAGACGTTGCCAACCGTCCACACGCCGCGTGAGCAAGGCCCGCGGCAGGTGCAGGCGAGCAGCGAGCAATCACCGGAGATGCTAGAGGTCTTCCGTGATGAGGCGCAGGAGCATCTTTCCACCATCACGGATGGTATCCGCACCCTGGAGCGCTCGCCCGGCGACGTGGAGGCGATCAACGCGATTCGCCGCGCGACGCACACGCTCAAGGGCGCTGCAGGCATGATGGGATTCACCGCGATCCAGACCCTCTCACACGACTCTGAGGACCTGTTGGAGCAACTGGCGGATGGGCGCATCGCTTTCGATGCGGCGATCATGCGGCTGATCCTCGACACCGCCGACGCGCTGGATCAACTCATCTCCCGACGCGCCAACACGCCGGAGGAACAGCAGGCGTTGCTGCGCTCGCTGAATGAGCGGTACGCCAGTCTCATCGGCTCCAGTTCCATCGCTCAGAGTGGAGCGCTCAATGGCGCGAACGGCTCCAGTCCCTCCAGCGGCGCCAATCTATCGATCCCGCAGGCTCCGACCCGCGTTGAGACGGCGTTGAACGATCATCCTGAGGTCAACGAGGGGCCGGATCTGAACGTGCGTTTGCAGTTGAGCAAGCTGGACGACCTGGTGAACCTGTTCGGCGATATCCTGGTTAGCCGCTCGGTCGTCGAGGAGCGCATGGGCCGCCTCAACGCCCTGATCGCTGACGCCGTGCAAGCGAGCAACCGTCTGCGCGAAGTCGGTGGGCAACTGGAGACGCGCTTCGAGGCGACCACGCTTTCCAGCGGGCGCACCAATAACAACCTGCCTGACCTTTTCCCGCGCGGCGCGGCCAGCCTCCCGTTCGCCAACCGCAGCGACTCCACACACACCAGCGACTTCGACGACCTGGAGATTGACCGCTACACCGAGTTTCACCGCCTCTCGCGCATCCTGAGCGAGAGCGTCGCCGACATCGGCACCCTTAGCCACGAGATGGAGACGCTGGCGCGCGATATGCACAGCACCGTGGCGCGTGAGAACCGGCTCAGCTCTGAGTTCCAGGATCGCCTGCTCAAGGCGCGTCTCGTTCCGCTGGAGTCGCTCGTCCCGCGACTCTACCGCGCGGCGCGTGGAACCGCGCTGGCGGAGGGCAAGGAGATCGAGTTCTATGTCGAGGGCGCCGACACTGAGGTGGACCGCAAGGTCATCGAGGAAGTGGAGACGCCGCTGCTCCACCTCGTGCGCAACGCCGTCAGTCATGGCATAGAGAATCCGCGCGCGCGCGAGAAAGCGGGGAAGCCGCGCGCAGGCACAATCATCCTCTCCGCCACGTATGAGGGCAATCAGGTCGCGATCTCCGTGCGCGACGATGGCGCGGGCATTGACCCCAACCACATTCGCTCCGTCGCGATCCAGCGTGGCTGGGTTGACCGCTCGACGCAGCTTAGCGAGCGCGAGGCGATTAATTTGCTCTTCCAGACGGGCGTCTCGACCGCCGAGAAGGTGACGCAGCAGAGCGGGCGTGGCGTCGGCCTGGATGTGGTGCGCGAGATCGTGACGCAACTGCGCGGCGTGATCGAGGTAGACTCGCAGCCGGGCCAGGGTAGCGTCTTCACGATGAAGTTCCCGCTGACACTGCAAATCGCACGCGCCGTACTCGTACGCGCGGGTCCACAGATGGTCGCCATTCCTATGGCGGTCGTCGAGGAGATTGGGCGACTGGATTACTACCAGCGCGCGCCCGGCGACAACCAGGCGCTGCAAGCGCAGGGGGCGCGCTATGCGCTGACCCATCTCGCCGCGTATCTCGACGGCAAGCCGGCGCCGATGGACGACCGCACGCCGGTGCTGCTGGTCAACGCGGGCGGGCGGCATATCGCTCTGATGGTGGATACCATCGCCAGTCAGCAGGAACTCGTGCGTAAGCCGCTAGGGCCGCACCTGCGCGACGTGGCCGGCGTGGCGGGCGCGGCGGCGTTGGGCAATGGCCAGGTCGTCGTCATCCTGGAGTTGAACGAGCTGCTCGCTCGCGAGCCGCATAGCCAGACCCGCGCGCCAGAGCCAGGCACACGTCTGCCGGGTCGCGCTGAGGCGCCCAGGGCATCGTTCGGCCCGCTGCCGAGCGCGCCACCGCCGCCACAATCCACTGGCCCCATGCGCGCGATAGACTTCGGCCGCTCCGGAACTGGCCCTATGCCGCGTGTGGGGGCGCAGTATCAGCCCAGCGGCCCGTATTTGCTGGTGGTGGACGATAGCCCCAGCGTGCGGCGCGTCGTCAGCAACATGCTGAAGGCGAATGGCTGGGAGGTCGTGACGGCGCGTGATGGCGTCGAGGCGCTGGAACAGATCGCGCGTGATCGCCCGGCGGCGGTGCTGCTGGATATCGAGATGCCGCGCATGGACGGCTATGAGTTGATGGCTTCGATTCGCGCGCAGGAGCAGTACCGTGACCTGCCGCTGATCGCGCTGACCTCACGCGCGGCCAGCAAGCATCGCCAGCGCGCGATGCAGCTTGGCGCCAACGAGTACATCATCAAGCCGTACCAGGATCAGGAACTGCTTAGCGTCATCAACCGGCTGGTCCAGACGCGCGCCCGCTAGCTCACGCAGGGAGGCAGACGGAGGCAGACCATGAACATGGGACGCGAGCGCGGCATCCTGCGCTGGGAGCTACATCATTCGCTGCTGGCGCAGCGGCTGGCGCGGGTCGAGGAGACACTGGCGGGCATGGCCGAGCCGAAGGGCGCGCGCGAGCGCGAGCGACTAGAACAGTTGACGCGCGAGCGCGAAGACCTCCAGCGCAAACTCCAGGCCCTTGGCCCCTCACCCAGCGCCAAGATGGGATAGCAGGCAAGACAGCAGCGGCGGCGAAACTCATCCAAGGATGAAGTTGGCGACGGCCTCGCCGACTTCGCTTGTCGTGCTGACCTTGCCCTTGCCAGCGATGTCCTTCGTGCGATAGCCCGCCGTCACGGCGCGCTGCACCGCGCGCTCGACCGCGTTGGCCTCGCGCTTGAGGCCGAGCGAGTAGCGCAGCAGCAGCGCCGCGCTCAGGATCGTCGCCAGGGGATTGGCGGTATTCTTCCCCGCGTGGTGCGTCGCCGTGCCATGGATCGGCTCATAGAGGCCAAACTGACCATGCTTCGTGCGCTTCGTCCCCAGGCTCGCCGAGGGCAGCATTCCCAGCGACCCAGCCAGCATCGAGGCCTCGTCGGTGAGGATGTCGCCG
>DATAOM010000056.1:0-6277 GCA_036265775.1 Ktedonobacterales bacterium
AGCCTACACCGGGCCAGGCTGGTTCTTCTCACCGAATTCGCCTCTCAACCCACACTTCTTCGCCTACGGCTCCTTCCCGCTCTACCTGCTCGCCGCTGTCACGAGCTTCCTCACCTGGCTGACGAATCTCACCGGCGGGCGCTTCCTGCCGACCGACAGCGGTGTGTGGAATGACTTCAACCACTTCACGCTCGTCGGCCGCGCCATCTCGGCCTTCTTCGACGCGGGCTCAGTCTTACTGGCTGGGCTGATCGCGCGGCGGCTCGCGGGACGCTGGGTCGCGCTGCTGGCGGCGGCGTTCGTCGCTGTAATTCCCTTCAATATCCAGGTCGCGCACTTCTACGCCGTCGATACGTTGCTGCTTTTCTTCGTCCTGCTGACCCTGCTCGGCTGCGTCGCGCTGGCGCAGAGCCAGCCTGAGCGTGGCGCGCCAGTCTGGCTCATCGGTCTGGGAGTCGGCGCGAGCTTTGGGCTGGCGCTGGCGACGAAGGTGAGCGCGCTGCCGCTGCTCGCGCCAATCGGCGTAGCGCTGCTCCTGCTCTGGCGCAGACGCGGGCTGGACGCGCTCTTTGCCGCCATCCTGCCCATCGGGGCCGCCGCGGTCCTAATTTTCCTCGTTACCAGCCCCTACGCGATCATTGATTACACCAACTTCAGGCGCCAGGTGGATGAGCAGACAGCGCTCTCGCAGGGCCAGCTCGATTACCCTTATGTGCGCCAGTACGCCGACACCGCGCCGTATCTCTATCCCTTGCGCCAGCTTCTGCTCTTCAACATGGGGCTGCCGCTCGGACTGCTTGGTCTCGGCGGCTTCGTCTGGGCCTGCGCGCAGGTCTGGCGCAAGCTGGAGAGCGACTGGGCTATCCTCGTGATCTGGATCGCCGGCTACTTCGCGGTCGTAGGTGGCGCCTACATGAAGTTCAGCCGCTATATGCTGCCAGTCTTTGCGCCGCTGGCGATCTGTGGCGCGGCGGCGCTTGGCGCGCTGGCGACCTGGGGACTCAACCGGCTAAGTGAGGCGCGTGCGAACGATGGGGCGCATTGGTACCGACGTGACCTCTTCGCCTCGCGCTTGGCGCAACGCGCGACGGCCATCTGGAGTCCGCGATGGTGGGCGTTTGTCTGTGGCGCGCTGGCGCTCGCCATCTTCGCCGCTACGGCATTCAATGCCCTCGCCTTGACGAACATCTACAGCCAGCCGAATACGCGCGTCCAGGCGTCCGAATGGATCTACGACCATGTCCCGGCAGGCTCAGTTCTCACCAACGAGATCTGGGACGATCCGCTGCCCATCGGCGTTCCCGCCGCGCGCACGGATAATGGCGTCGAGATGACCGCCGCCGGGCATGTCATCAATCCAGGGCAATATACCCAGGTCGGCCTGAATCTCTACGATGAGGACACCGCGGACAAGGCCACGACGCTCTCACAACAGCTTGCCAGCGCCGATGTGATTGTTATCAGCAGCCAGCGCCTATTACGCTCGATTCCCAAGCTGCCCGATCGCTATCCCATGACAACGCGCTACTATGACCTGCTGTTTCAGGGCAAGCTCGGCTTCACGCTGGCGGCGACGTTTGAGAACTCGCCGAATCTTGCCGGCTACCGGCTCGACGACACGACCGCAGACGAGAGCTTCTCGGTCTACGATCACCCACCAGTCTGGATCTTCACGCGCTCCGGGCCAGCCATGACCGCTGACCAGATCAAAGCGACCCTGACCGATGGCGTTACGTTGCCCGGCGTCCCAACGCGTCCCGGCTCGTGGAAGTCTCTCCTGCTCGATCAAGCGTCGCAAGACGCCAACGCGGGCGCTGCGCCGCTCGGCGTCCAGTTCCCAGCGAACAGCATACCCAACCAGATCCCACTCGTCTGGTGGCTACTCATCGTCGAGCTGCTAGGGCTGGTGGCGTTCCCGCTGGCTTTCAGCGCGTTCCCTGGGCTGCGTGAGCGCGGCTGGGGATTGAGCAAGCTGCTGGGACTGCTCGTCGTGGCCTACGTGGTCTGGCTACCGTCGAGCCTGCGCCTGCTGCCCTTCGACGACTGGGCGGTGTGGCTTGCATTTGGCTCATTGCTAATAGTCTCAGGCCTTATCGCCTGGGTGCGGCGCGCGGCCCTGATCAACTTCCTGCGCGAGCGCTGGCGGCTGATTCTCATCTGTGAGATCGGGTTCCTAGCGGCGTTCCTCTTCTTCACTTGGATACGCGCGCTCGACCCCGATCTCTGGCATATCTATCGCGGGGGCGAGAAGCCGATGGAGCTTGCCTACCTCGACGGCATCCTGCGCAGCCGTTACATGCCACCCGCCGATCCCTGGTTCGCTGGCGGCTATATCAACTATTACTACTACGGCCAGTATCTCATCGCCGTCCTTATCAAGCTGACCGGCATCGCGCCGACGACGGCCTTTAATCTCGCCATCCCACTGCTCTTTGGCCTGACCTTTAGCGCCGCCTTCTCAGTCGTCGCCGGGCTGACAGGCCGCTGGTGGACGGCGATCGTGGCAGGTATCGCGCTGGTCGTGCTCGGCAACCTGGAGGGCGTCTGGCAACTCGTAGGCCAGTGGCAGGCGACGCTGACCCATCAGCCAATTCCGCCATTCGACTATTGGCGCAGCAGCCGCGTCATTCCCTGCCTCGGCGTCGCGCCCAACCCCAACGTCCCCTGCTACGACACGACGATTAACGAGTTCCCCTACTGGAGCTTCCTCTACGCCGACCTCCATGCTCATCTGATTGACCTGCCCATCGTCGTCATGCTCATCGGCTGCTGCGCCTCGCTCCTCAACTCGGCGCGCGCATTCGCAGGGCGCTGGCGTCCCGTCGCGCCGACGTTGGCGGTGATGGCGCTGGCGCTTGGCGCGACGTGGTGCGTGAACACGTGGGATACGCCAACCTTCGGTCTGCTCATCGCTGCCACACTGACGCTCTACTGGATTGGCGCGGGCGAGGGCTTCCATCTGCGCGACCTGCTCAGTCTAGCTCGTTGGGAGCGGCTGCGCGGCTACCTTGCAGCGCTGGCAATTGTCTTTGGCGGCGCGTACCTGCTCTACTGGCCGTTCCATCTCACCTACCAGACCTTCGTGTCTGGTACCGGCCCCGTGACGACACCAACTGCCCCGTACCAGTTCTTCACGATCTTCGGCCTCTGGCTCTTCCTGCTCGCCACGTTCTTCTTCGTCGAGTTGAAGGATCGCCTCCAGCCGTACATTGACATGCTTGGCTTCGAGGAGCCGCTGCGCTCGCTCTTCCCCTGGGCGCTCTTCGCCATCTATCTAGCGCTGCTCCTGCTCGCCACGCTCGTCAGTCTCAAGGTGCTGCTGGTCCTGCTGATCGGTCTAGGCCTCGTGCTGGCGCTCGATCTGCGCCAGAGCGCCGCCAAGCTCCTGACCTACGCCATGCTCCTCCTTGGGCTGGCGGTCGCGCTCGGCGTCGAGATCATCTACGTGCGCGACTTTCTCGACAACTCGCCGTGGGAGCGCATGAACACGGTCTTCAAGTTTTACTACCAGGTGTGGATACTGCTCGCGCTTGGCGCGGCGCTGGCCTTCGTCTGGCTCATGCGCCGCTTCTGGGGACAATCCGGCGATAATCTGGATGACGAGACTTCCGCCGCAAGCGAATTCGCTCGACCCCGCGCCGTCTCATTCATGCGCGCGGGAAACTGGCTGGCGCGTCAGGTATGGACCGTGGCGCTGGTCCTACTCATCTTCGGCTCGACGATCTTCCTCGTCGAGGGAACGCAGGTCCGCTTGCAGGACCCGGCGATCTGGGCGGCGGTGCAGCCTCCACCGGGCGGCGTCCAGCCACAAGGGCTCTCGCTCGACGGCATGGCCTATATGCGCGGCTGGTATCCCGGCGACTACGATGCGATCAATTGGATGAATCAGCACATCGGCGGCATGCCCGTGATCGCGGAGGCGAGCGGTGGTGTCTACGAGTGGTACGGGCGCGTCTCGATCTATACCGGCCTGCCCGATGTCGTCCAGCTCGGCCACGAGGGCGAGCAGCGCTATGGCGGACAACAGCCCTTCGGTGACCAGATCGGCCCGCGTCAGCAGGACTTAACCCAATTCTGGGGAACCGAAAATGCGGATGAGGCGTCGAGCTTCCTGACACGCTATCATGTCGGCTATATCTACCTTGGTAAGGTCGAGCGGGAGTGCTACACCAAGCAGGATAATCAGTGCGTACCTATGACCGGACCGGCGATTGATAAGTTCCATGAGCTCGAAAATAGTGGACGTATCCATGCGGTCTACTCGAACCAGGATGTCGTGATCTTCCAGGTGGCCCCACAATGAGCGAACTCGTAAGCTGGTGGCTGCTCGTCGAGGCGCTGGGCGTGGCGGGGCTGCCCTTGACGGTCACGGTCTTCGCGCGGCTGCCTGATCGCGGCTGGTCGGCGACGAAGGCGCTGGCGTTGCTCGCCGTCGGCTGGCTGATCTGGTTCCCACTCACCATCATCTCGGCCCTGCCGTTCAGTCGCGCCTGGATCATCGGGACGATGCTCGTCTTCGCTCTGGCCAACGTGGCGATGCTGCGTGCGCCAAGCGTGCGGCTGGCGCTGACCAAGTTCATCCAGACACAGCGCGGCTATATCGTGGCCAGCGAGGTCGTCTTTGCTGGCGCATTCGGCCTGATGGCCTGGGTGCGCTCGTTCACGCCAGCGGTCCTGGACACAGAAAAATTCATGGACGTCGCGTTCCTCTCCTCGATCTGGCGCGCGCCGCATCTGCCACCGCCCGATCCCTGGTTGAGCGGCGAGACGATCAACTACTACTACTTCGGCCACTACCTGATGGCGCTGCTCGCCAAGACTCTTGGGACACGGCCTGCCATCGCGTTTAATCTTGCTATAGCGCTCATCTTCGCGCTGACGGCGGTAGTCGTCTTTGGCCTGGCGACCAACATCGTCGCGGCAATGCGGCGCACACGCGAGATATCGCTCTTGCGCTACATTCCCTCCGGTCTCGCCAGCGTCTTCCTCGTCCTGATCGCGGGCAATTTGGCGGGGGCGCAGCAGTGGTGGCGACAGGCGACGGAGCTTGCTCATGGCGTAGGCGCGCAACTGGCGAATCCATGGGCATTCTGGCTGCGGCGCGACCTTTGGACGCAGTACAACTGGTGGGCGCCATCGCGGGTTGTCGGCGCGGGCGACACGATCAACGAGTTCCCGGCGTTCAGCTTCATCCTCTCAGACCTGCACGCGCACGTGCTGGCGCTGCCCTTCGCGGCGCTAGCAATCCTCGTCGCGCTCAACCTGCTGCTCGGCGAAGGTGAAGGACTTGCCGCGTTCGGCGCGCCGCGCTGGCGTTTCCTCACGCTCGCAGTCTTCGCTCTCTGCCTCGGCGCGCTGTTTGCGATCAATGGCTGGGACTTTCCAACCTACCTAGGACTGGCCCTGCTTGCGCTCATCGTCCAGCAGTGGCTCGCGCATGGCAGGCGATTCTCGCGCTTGTTCGCGCTCAATACATTCAGCGTCGTCGTCTTCCTCGGCGCTCTTGCCGTCGCACTCTACCTGCCGTTCTATCGCGGCTTCTCGTCACCCTCGCAGGGCGTCGGCGTCGTTCCAGGTGACGTTCGTTCACCCATCGGCGATGTCTTCTCCATCTATGGTCTCTTCGCCTTCATCCTTGTCTCGTATGGCGTACTTATCGGAGCGCGGGTGCTAGCGGATGCCTTGGCGCAGCGCGCGGCGTCCTCAGATGAGAAGCCACTCCCCGATGGCGGGCTGGGACGGCTGCTGGCTGGCGGCCTGATCATTGCGGCGCTCTTGCTGCTGGCGTTGCTAACCCAACTCGCTCTCGGCTTCGGCGGCTGGACGCTGATCTGGACGCTACTGCTCACCGCTGGATTCGCCGCGCTTGCGTTGTATTCCCTCGGCGCCTGGCGCGCAGGATCACCAGATGATCAAAGCGTGTCCACCTCAAACCGCGCCACGGCGTTCCTGCTCGCACTCGGAGCGCTCGCCGCGCTGCTGGTCTTTGCCTGCGAGATCGTCTATCTGCGCGATGTCTTCGGCGGGGGCGCGCTCTTCCGCATGAACACCGTCTTCAAATTGTATTATCAGGCCTGGCTCATCGCCGGCGTCGCGGCGGGTCCAGCGCTCTACCTGCTGGTAGCCGCGGCCGTGAAGGCAATCAAGGGCGCGCTGGGAACCATAACCGCCAGAGCGACGTCAGAAGAGCGAATCGCAACCAAGCAGGGGTACCTGGTCAGTTGGGGCGCTGTTGGTGGAATCGCGCTTTGGTCGGCGGCGGTTATCACGTTGATCG
>DATAOM010000057.1:0-2957 GCA_036265775.1 Ktedonobacterales bacterium
GATACTCGTGACGACAGCCATCCGCCGGTTCCTCCCCGCCACAGACTACGATGCGATGCCCAGATAATGTCCAGATCCTGTTGCGCAACAGCCCGCATGTGCGAAAGCGTCCGCGCTGATTCGACACCCCTCATCCTATCCGATGACGCCGCCGGTGTCCACAGTTCATGACAACTGACGAACAAGGATTGACGGCGAGTGCGCGCCGGATTCAGGCGGTGGCGTCGAGATGGAGGCCGCGCACTGGACGGTCGTCGCTCATCGCCTCGAGCGCCTTACCCAGCGCGATCAGGCTATCGAGGTTGTTGGCTGGCAGGAAGTTGTCGATATAGGGCAACGCGGCGCGCATGCCCGCCGTCACCGGGCGATAGTCTTCCAGCCCAAGCAGTGGGTTGAGCCAGATCAGCCGGTGGCAGTTGCGCTGCAATCGCGCCATCTCCTCCCCCAGAATACGAACGTCCCCGCGGTCCCAGCCGTCACTGATGATGAGAACGGCTGCGCCACGTCCCAATACGCGGCGAGACCAGCGCCGGTTGAAGGCGCGCAGCGATTCGCCGATGCGTGTCCCACCCGACCAGTCCTGCACGCTCTGGGTGACCAACGCAAGCGCCTCGTCCACGTCGCGCCGGGCGAGCTGGCGGGTGATGCGCGTCAGCCGCGTGCCGAAGACGAATGTCTCGACGTTGGAGAGGCCGTTCGAGACGGTGTGGACGAAATGCAGCAGCAGGCGCGAATAGAGGCTCATCGAGCCGCTGATGTCGCAGATGATGACCAGTGGACGCGGCTTGCGCCGGAACTCGCGCCGCCGCAGGTTGATCGGCTCGCCACCGGAGCGCAAGCTCTCGCGCAGGGTGCGCCGCAGGTCGAGCGCGTGGCCATGTCGAGCCGAGCGCAGCCGTCGCGTGACGCGCAAGCCGAGCCGCCAGCGCAGCCGCGCCATCAACGCCTGCGCCTCCTGCAGCTCGTCGTACGTGAACTCCTCGAAATCCTTACGCCGTAGCAACTCCTCGTGGCTGTAGGTCCCTGTGCGCTCGGCGTTCTCCTCCTCCTGGCGTTCGCGCCGCGCGGCCTCGGCGATGCGCGCCTGTGGGTGGCGTTGCTGTGAGGACGGGGCCAGAGTCAGTCGCTCCTGCGCCTTGTCCTGCTCCGGCATACGGTGCGAGGGCAGTGCGAGGCTGCGACGCCGCATCTGCGCGCCAGGCGGGAGATCGGTCGCGGGCATCGAGCGCGCGAGCCAGAAGTAGGCGAAGGCATCGTCGAAGGTCGCCAGTTGCTCGCGCTTGGAGACGAGGCTCACCTTGAGGAAGGTGTAGAAGTCCTCACGCACGCCGATATCGATCAGCGGCAGGCTCTCGACCACCTCGACCATACGTCCCGGCCCGATGTCCAGCCCCAGTTCCCACAGAAAGCGCCCGAAGTCGAGGATGCGCGCCAGCAGCAACTCGCCACGCGCCAGCTCCACATCGTTCAGCGAGATGTCGCTGGATGTGGCCCGCGCGCCGTTCGCGCCCGGCGTCTCGTCGCTCACTGGACGCCGCTCCCGCTGGCGCGAATCTTCTCCACCAGCCGCGCGAGGAACGTTCCGCCCGTCACCTTCTGGATATCGTCCTGATACTTCAACAGCGCGCCGAGCGAGTCGTGCGCCGCCCCTTCAGTAAGTTCCGTCTGGCCAAGGGTGACGAGCGCGCTCAGCCAGTCTAGCGTCTCGGCGACGCCTGGGGCCTTGAAGAGGTCCTCGCCACGCAGCGTCTGCACGAACGAGACCACCTGCCGCGCCAGCCGGTCCGGCGCCTCGGGAACGCGCGTCCGCACGATGGTATATTCCTTCTCCAGCGACGGATACTCGATCCAGTAATAGAGGCAGCGGCGGCGCAGCGCGTCATGGATATCGCGCGTGCGGTTGGAGGTCAGGATGACGATGGGCGGCTGCGCGGCGCGGAACGTGCCAATCTCGGGAATGGTGATCTGATAGTCGTTGAGCAGTTCGAGCAGATACGCCTCGAACTCGGCGTCGGCGCGGTCCAGTTCATCAATCAGCAAGACTGGCGCCTGCTGGCTCGCCGCGTCTAGCGCCTGAAGCAGCGGGCGGCGGATGAGAAACTCCGTCCCGAACACGTCGTGCAACGCCTGTGCGCCTGCCCCTTTCGTCGCCTCCAGTGAGCGGATGTAGAGCAACTGACGCGCGTAGTTCCACTCGTAGACCGCCATGGACTGGTCTATGCCCTCGTAGCACTGTAGCCGGATGAGTTCCGCGCCCAGCGCCGAGGCAAGCGCGCGCGCGATCTCCGTCTTGCCCACTCCCGGCTCACCCTCCAATAGCAGCGGCTTGTGGCGCTTGAGCGCGAGGAAGACCGCCGTCGCCAGCCCGCGGTCGGCGATGTAGCGCTGCGCGGCAAGCGCGGCCTGGACCTCGTCGATGGAGTCGAGATGTGGCGCACCCTGGGCGTCGGCGGAGCGGCCTGCGCGGCTCTGTGTCATGGGAGTACTGTCCTTTCCCGCAACCGGCTCCTGAGAGTGAAGATGTATGAGCGATGACGCGGTCGGCTCTGGCGATGACGGCGTTGGCTATATGGGGCCAATGGTGTATTCTAGCACGCGACTCCCACCGCGCCGCGCATGCGCGGTCCTTCTCATCATCTCAACAGCAGGATGCGCCTTTTTGCCCATACATACGTATACTCTGCGACGATTCGCTAGAGCATGTCAGCCCTACCTCGGCGCAGCGGTGGGCGCGCGGCGCGATGAAGCGTCATGCGCTCTCATGCAGCCGCAAGGAGGGCTGCGTTATAATAGCGGAAAGCCATGTCACAGAACGGCTCACGTTCAGCTCATGTTGCGTTGATATTCCGGATGGACCGCGCCTTCCCATAACGGGCGGCGCTCCCTCCGCAGCGCGAGAAAGCAGGCGCCATACCACATGTCAGACTCCGATTCCAAGCGTCAGCAGCAGGCGCCGA
>DATAOM010000058.1:0-2383 GCA_036265775.1 Ktedonobacterales bacterium
GCTCGTCCGTAGTCTGTCGGCAGACTGCCCCTAAATTGCTCTGCGCTCGCTAGGTAAAGTGGTCGGAACGATGTCGTCGGCTCCGTGGCCCATGCGCACGACGGATGCACGTCTCGACGCTGTGCGTCGTCCATCTGCCAACCAATTGATCTTTCGCGCGTTGCTGAGCATCGGCTCAGCAACGCTTGTGGTCCGCGCGATGGGCATGGTGGGTCAGATCGCCACTACGTCGCGTTTTGGCGCGGGCGCAGAGATGGATGCGTACCTTGTGGCGTCTGGGCTGCCAATCCTTGTTGCGCTTGCCTTGGCGGGCATGATAGAGAGCTCTGTGATCCCAGTATATGCGCAGCTGCGCACACAGGGATCCAAGGAGCAAACTACCGCTGTTTTCAGCAGCCTCCTCACCTTATGCTTGGCAGGGGCGGCGGTCTTGACGCTTGTGCTCCTCGTGTTTCGCCGCCAGTTCATCTTCTTGACCGCTCCCGCTCTTGATTCCTATCGCATGGAGCTGGCCGTCCAGATCGCCCCAGTCATCTTTCCAGTGTTGCTTTTGATGGTGGCGATTAGCTTCCTCGAGTGCATCCTCAACACTGAAGGACACTTTGGCTGGCCCGCCTACGCTGGCGCGCTCGTGCCCTTGGCGACAGCGTTCCTGGTGCTCGTGGCGGGCGGTCAACTCGGAGTAACCGCGATCGCCATAGGCGCGCTGGTCGGGGTCAGCCTGCAGCTGGGCGCGCTGATCTACCGCATGCGGCTGGCGCACATCGTCTATCGGCCCAGTCTGGAGTGGCGTAGACCCGAGGTCGCTCGCGTCTTCGCAGCGGCGTCGCCGGCGCTGCTGGGAACGCTCGTGAATCAAGCGGGTCCTCTGGTCGACCAGATATTCGCCTCGTATCTATCGGCGGGAAGCATTGCGGCGCTGAGCTATGCGTTGAAGATCGCCTTCCTTCCGGCGAGCATCCTCTTCATGACCCTCGGGCGCGCAGCCCTTCCCTATCTGTCGCGTCAAGCCGCTGCGCACGACATGCAGTCCTTCAAGCGAACGCTACGCCTCTATCTATGGGTAGTCGGTCTCGTCACGGCTGGGTTGACCGCCCTCATGCTTGTCCTCGCCCATCCGCTGGTTCGCCTCCTCTTCGAGCGGGGGGCCTTCTCGCCCGACGATACAGACCGCACCGCGGCCACCCTGATGGGATTTACCGTTGGACTGGCGCCGATGGGACTGGGCTTCTTGCTGGCGCGGGCTTTTAGCGCGCTGCGCAAGAATCATGTGCTCATGTACGTGACCATCTTCAGCGTGACCGCCAACGCCGTCTTCGACTACTTCATGGCGCGCCGCTGGCAAAGCGTCGGCATCACCCTGGCGACCTCGATGGTGTACTGCTGTACCCTGCTGATCTTGCTACTGGCGCTGCGCCGCTCCATCGGCAAGCTTGACCTCTTCACTCCGCCGCCCGAGTTGCGGCGACTTGCGCGCAATCTCGTCACGCGCGAGTACTACCTCAAGCACTACCTGCAATCGCTCGCCTGGGCGGACGAACATCTTCTCGCATCCAAGCGCTACTCGCGGATGATTGCGTGGAAAAACGAGGGACTTCCAGCCCTCCGCGTTCCTCTGCTCTGTGTGGGCGCGGCGGCTCTCGCCCTGGCCATGGGCGTCGCCGTTCCCTTCATGGACCCCAGCCTTGCGCTGCGCATTGCGCTGGGTCTGCCACTCGTCCTCCTCCTCGTACGCTACCGCTTCGCGCTGTTGGTCGCCTGGATATTAATCGGCGCTTTGGTTGGCTCCTCACTGCCCCTGTTTCAGGGCAACAACATCAATACCGCACTAACGATCCCCACGCTGATCTTACTCTTCACCGCGTCCGACCCGCGGACATTTCGGCGCGCGCCTGCGCTTGCGTTGCTGTTCCTCTTTCTCCTCTGGGAGCTTGCCGGCGTCCATAGCTCGCCGCTGGATAGCGGTACCCTCTTGAAGACCTGGGTCACCTTCGTCGACTACGCCGCGGTGGCGGTGCTCACGGTCACACTCGTCTCATCCAGGCGGCGTATGCTCCTGCTCATTGACGCCATGCTCCTGGTTGGGGCGTTCGTCGCCGTCTACGGCATCGCCGGCTACCTGACCCACCAGCATGGCACCTCCGATCCAGTTACGGGCAGCTTCCGAATCAACTCGGTCTTTGCCGCCGCGCCACCGCTTGCTCTCTTTCTATCGGTGGTGATTCCGCTTGCCATCTATCGCGCGTCCACGTCGCGAGGCCTTACGCGCGTCGCCGCCGCCATCACGCTTGTACTCCTCCTCGCAGCCGTTGGGCTTACCTTCTCGCGCGGCGCCCTGCTCAGCATTCCCATCAGTATGGTCGTCGTGGCCGTCTGCCTGCCC
>DATAOM010000059.1:0-1914 GCA_036265775.1 Ktedonobacterales bacterium
CGCCTCGACGAGGCAGGTATTCATCTGTTGAACTATTCGGAGCTTACGCGCACGCAACGCGAGGCCGCCGATCTCTACTTCCGCTCCGATATCATGCCCGTGCTGACGCCGCTCGGCGTTGACCCGGCGCATCCTTTCCCGCATATCTCCAGCCGCAGCCTCAATCTCGCCGTCACCCTGCGCGATCCGGTGGAGGCGGCGCTCTTCGCGCGCATCAAGCTGCCCGCGACGATCCGGCGATTCGTGCCGGTGCCGCCAAAGAACCGCGGACGCAACCATGGCGAGACCCAGCCGCCTTCGAGCAGTTTCGTCTGGCTGGAGCAGTTGGTTGCCGCGCATCTTGATCTGCTCTTCCCCGGCATGGAGGTGACGGGCGCGTACCCCTTCCGCGTCTTGCGCGACGCCGACATCGAGATTCAGAGCGATGAGGCGGGGGACTTGCTCGAAAGCATCGAGAAGGGGCTGCGTCAGCGCCGTTTTGGCTCGGTGGTTAACCTGACCATCCAGACGGGAACGCCGAAGCGCGTGCGCGAGCTGCTGCGGGCTAACCTGGAAATGCAGGCGGAGGATATCTGGGAGGTGGATGCGCCGCTTGGCCTGAGTGATGTCGCCGAGCTGACCGATCTAGACCGCCCCGACCTGAAGGATCCGCCGCTGATTCCTCACCTGCTGCCAGAGCTACGGCGCGGACAGGATCCCTTCGCGGCGATTCGGCGCGGCGATCTGCTGCTGCACCATCCCTATGACGCCTTCAGCACTGTCACGGACTTCATCCAGGCGGCGGCGTATGATTCGCAGGTGCTGGCGATCAAGCAGACCCTCTATCGCGTCGGCCAGAACTCGCAGATTGTCCAGGCGCTGCTGGAGGCCAACAACCTGGGCAAGCAGGTGGCTGTGCTGGTGGAGCTGAAGGCGCGCTTCGACGAGGAGAACAACATCGAGTGGGCGCGAATGCTCGAGCGAGCGGGCGTCCATGTGGTCTACAGCCAGGTGGATTTGAAGACGCACGCCAAGGTGGCGCTGGTTGTGCGCCGGGAGACGAGTGGGTTGCGCCGCTACGTCCACCTGGGCACCGGCAACTATAACGCCTCGACGGCGCGCGTCTACGAAGATTTTGCATTGCTCACCTGTCGCAGGGATATCGGCGAGGATGTGACCAACCTCTTCAACGCGCTGACGGGCTACGCGCGCGGCGTCACGTACCATAAGCTGCTGGTTGCGCCGGGGGCGTTGCGCGCCGGATTGCTCGCCCGTGTCCAGCGCGAAATCACGCGCGCCAAAGAGACGGGTGCTGGTCGGCTCATCTTCAAGATCAATTCGCTGGTCGATCCCGCCATGATCCAGGCGCTCTACCGCGCCTCACAGGCCGGTGTCGAGATCGATCTGCTGGTACGCGGCATGTGCTCGTTGCGGCCTGGCATTCCCGGCGTCAGCGAGCATATTCGCGTGGTGAGTCTGGTGGGGCGCAATCTGGAGCACAGCCGTATCTACTATTTCGCCAATGGCGGAGGGGATCAGGAAGAGGTGTTGATGGGCAGCGCCGACCTGATGCAGCGCAATCTGGACCACCGTATCGAGCTGCTCTTCCCCATCGAGGATGTCACGCTGCGCAATCACATCGTCCATAATGTGCTGCCCGCCTACCTGCGTGATACGGCCAATGCGCGCATCCTCCTGCCGGATGACACCTACCAGCGGCTTCACCCGCCGCGTGGCGAGCGGCCTTTTGATGTGCAGCAGTGGTTTGCCAGGGAGGGAGCCCAACTGCCCGACCCGCAGGCGCCGTTCGTCCTGCAATCGTCGGCGCCGCCTGTTACCGTTGATGTCGCGCCCGCTTCCGTGCCTTCATGATGTTCTCATGATGTCCTTATCATGTCCTCATGATACCCCGGTCCCCGCGATATAATGGGCTGC
>DATAOM010000060.1:0-7405 GCA_036265775.1 Ktedonobacterales bacterium
TACTCGCCATATCGATCATCTCAGATACCCTCTGTCATGGGGCTGCGCGTGCCTGGCCAGTGTAGCCGAGCGCTTGCGACCTATGCTTCCGGCTCGTTACGCGTCCCACTCGACTGCCCGCTCTCGAGTTGCACCGCGTGCCCGCCGAACTGCTGGCGCAGCGCGGCGATCACCTTCGCAGAGAAGGACTCTTGCTGACGTGAGACGAAGCGCTGCAGGAGCGAGAGCGTGATGACCGGCGCGGGCACGTTCTCGTCTATCGCCGCCTGCACCGTCCAGCGCCCCTCGCCGGAGTCCTCCACATAGCCACGAATATTGGCGAGCGTCGGGTCTTCCTTGAACGCGGCCGCCGCCAGATCGAGCAGCCATGAGCGTACGACACTGCCGTTCTGCCAGACACGCGTCACCTCACGCATATCCAGACCGAACTGCGACTTCTCCAGAATCTCGAAGCCCTCGCCGTACGCCTCCAGCATACCGTACTCGACGCCATTATGCACCATCTTGACGAAGTGACCGGCGCCATGCGTCCCCATGTAGCCATAGCCGTTCTCCGGCGCGAGCGTCTTGAAGATCGGCTCGCAGTGCTGGAAGACCTCGCGCTCGCCGCCGATCATCAGGCTGTAGCCTACCGTTAAGCCCCAGATGCCGCCGCTGGTGCCGCAGTCCATGTAATGCATGCCCTTGGCGCTGACCTCCTGCGCGCGGCGGATGGTGTCATGGAAGTTCGAGTTGCCACCGTCGATGATGATGTCACCCGGCTTGAGCAGCGTCATCACGTGATGCAGTGTATCGTCGGTAACCTGGCCGGAGGGCACCATCAGCCAGACGATGCGTGGCGACTCCTGCAGCTCGTTCACCATGTCTTCGATGGTGTAGGCGGGGACGGCGCCATTCGCCTTCGCCTCGTCCACCGGCCCAGGACTGCGATTCGAGGCGACGACCCGATGCCCACCACGCGCCAGCCGCGTCGCCATGTTGCCGCCCATGCGGCCGAGTCCGTAGATGCCCAGTTCCATGTTTGTCGCCCGCCTCCCATTGGTTTCATTTGTCTCGCGTGACCGGCCTCCAGTCAGCGCGCGCCGGATGTACTCCATGATTCCTGTCGTTTCGCTCGCAGCCGCGGTGCCCGTTCCTCGGACATTATAGCTGCTGGACAGCTACACCTGAATAGCCTCCATCGCCTGCCGCAGCTCGACCAGCCCGGAATTCAGATCGGAGCCAAGCTCAATGCGGATGGCGCGCCGCCCGCGCGAGAGCAGTGTCTGCCAGTCGCCGAGCGCCTGCGCCTGTTTCAATGTGCCGAAGCTGTACGACGCGCCGGGAATCAGCGCGACCGTCGTGTCCGGTGCGACGAGTTGGATGAACAGTCCCGTGTTCGGCCCGCCCTTGAAGTACTGGGCCGTCGAGTGCTGGAAGCGCGGCCCATAGCCGAGCGTCGTGGCGACGCCCAGCGTGTCGCGCATCCGCCCGCGAATCTGTTGCAGCGCGTCGTCCACGCGCGCCGTCTCCGGCAAGTATGCTAGCAGCGCTAGATAGTCGCCGGGACGCGCCTGCTGCGCGAACGCCTCGAACGCCGCCTGCAATGAGATTGCGCCGCGCATGCGGCCGGACTGTTCGCTCTCGGCGACGATGGAGACGTTGCGCGTCTCAGTCTGCAAGATGGCGCGCGGCTGCGGCAGGACGCGCGTGCGGCTGTACTCCTGCAACAGGCGCTCGGTGGCGTCTTTCGCCTCCTGGACGTTGGGCTGATCGAACGGATTGACGCCGAGCAGCGATCCGGCGACGGCGGTAGCGAACTCCCAGCGGAAGAATTCCTGCCCCAGATCGTACTCATCGCGCAGCGCCAGCCGCACGACCGGATGACCCGCCGCCTCGAAGGCGGCGATGGCGCTCTCCTGCGTCTCGTCAACTTCATCGTCCGTGCGCAGGTAGACGAAGACGCGATCATCGCCGTAGCTCTCCGGCGCGCCCAGCGGCTCGCCCTCCACTGGCAGGATGCCCTTGCCCTCCTTGCCTGTGCTCTCGGCGAGCAGTTGTTCCAGCCAGTAGCCCAGGGTGGCGACCGGTGGCGACGCGAGGATGGTCACCTTGTCGCGCTTCTGGTTCGCCAGCGCGCCCAGGATGACACCGAGCCAGACGCCGGGATTCTCGCGCGCGGCCACGCTTGGCGCGCAGGCCTGCGCCATCGTCTCGGCGCGGTTGAGCAGCTTTCCGATATCGATGCCCAGAATCGCCGCCGGGACCAGCCCGAAGTACGAGAGCGCCGAATAGCGCCCGCCGATGTCAGGTGGATTGCGGAACGTCGCGCGCAGATTCGATTCGCGCGCAAGCTGGTCGAGCGCCGTGCCGGGATCGGTGATGACGATGAAGCTCTGCCCGGCGTCGTCGCCCTTCGTGCGCTTGAGCAAGTCGTAGAAGTAGCTGAACTGCGAGAGCGTCTCGACCGTCTCGCCAGACTTCGAGGAGACAAGGAAGAGCGTGTGCGCCAGGTCCACCTGATGGGCCACCGCTTCGATGGTCATCGGATCGGTCGAGTCGAGCACCAATAGCTCTGGAGATCCATCCGCCGCGCCAAACGTCCTGCGTATGACCTCCGCCGCGAGGCTGCTGCCGCCCATGCCGAGCAGGACACAGTGCGTGAATCCGGCGCGCTGTGTGTCGGCGCGCAGGTCGTCCAGCCGCGACAGGTTGTCGCCCATCTGTTCCATGATGTTGAGCCAGCCCAGGCGGTTGGCGATCTCGCCCTGCTGCGCCGGATCGGTCTTCCACAGCGTGGGGTCCTTCTTCCAGACGCGCTCGGCGACACGATCACGGTCGGCGCGATCTAATGCAGCTTCAACTTCGGGCTGGAACGCCCACAGCGTCGCCTTCTGGCGGCTGGCGAGGCTCGCGCCGGTGGCGACGGCCGCTGAGGCGGCTGCTGGCGGTGTGGCGTTGGTCGCGGGGACGGCGGTAGGCGCCTGCTGGCGTAAGCGGCGTATCTTCTCCTCCGTGCTGGCAATCAGCGTGTCATACGAGTCGGCGAATGACTTCACCCCGTCTGTTTCAAGTTGCTTGGTGACCGCACCCATATCGACGCCAACCGCCTCCAGACGGCGCATGACCTCTCGCGCGCCGTCGAGGTCGTCCTCCAGCGTAGGCTGCGCGGCGCCGTGATCCTGGAACGCGACGATGGTCTGCGGCGGCATGGTGTTGACCGTCTCTGGCCCGATCAACTGCTCGACGTACATCACATCGCGGTAGTCGGGATTCTTTGTGCTCGTGCTGGCCCAGAGACAGCGCTGGGTGGTGGCTCCGGCGGCGCGCAGCCGCTCGAAGCGTTCGCCGCGAAAGATCTCCTGATAGGCGGCGTAGGCCAGCTTGGCGTTGGCGATGGCGGCCTTGCCCTTGAGGTCGCGCAGTTCTCCCTGTCGCGACGGATCGCTCGTCGCGCTCATCTGCTCGTCGAGCAGCGCGTCCACAGCGGTATCCACACGGCTGACGAAGAAGCTCGCGACCGAGGCGATGCCCTCCAGTGGCTGGCCCTCCTGCTGGCGTAGCTCCAGCCCGCGGATGTAGGCCTGCGCGACGCGCGCATACACGTCGAGCGCGAAGATCAGCGTAACATTGATATTGACGCCTTCGTAGATCATATGCTCGATGGCGGGGATGCCCTCCGCTGTCGCCGGAATCTTGATCATCGCGTTGGGGCGGTTGACGCGCTGCCAGAGCCGCCGCGCCTCGGCGATCGTCTCGCGTGTGGAGTGCGCCGCGCCGGGCGCCACTTCCAGGCTAATGAAGCCATCGTGACCGCGCGTGCGGTCGTAGATCGGGCGGAGGATGTCGGCGGCGGCCTGAACATCCTCGATCGCCAGCGCCTCGAAGACGGCCTTGCCCTCGGTGACGCCACGGCTGACCAGCGACTTGATCGCGGCGTCGTAGTCCGTGCTGCCGTCGATGGCCTTCTCGAAGATGGTGGGATTCGAGGTCACGCCGACTACCGCGTCCTGGTCCATCAGGCGGCGCAGCTCGCCGGATGTGATCACGCTGCGGCGAATATTGTCATACCAGATGCTCTGCCCAAGTTCATAGACGGCGTGCAGCCGGCTCTGCGCCATGATCGTTCCTCCGCGTATTCTCTCGCGTGTTCTCTGGCTGGCTGTGGCTGATGCCCTTGCGCGCTGATCTGCGCTATGCCCGCAACGCCTATTGTCGCACACGAGTGTCGCACAGCGCATGGGTCTCTCGCGGGTGTGTGCCTGAAGAGAGATTAGGGTGTGCGCGCGCATACCCAATCATGATAAAGTAGCGTTAGGGGCAGGAAGCGTTCCACGATGGAGCGTGGTGGAGTGGAGAAAGGCATGCGTCGGCTAGGATACGAGTTGATACGCGCGCTGGGCGGGATCATCACGCTGGCGCAGATGCGGTTGCGCGTCTCCGGCGTCGAGCGCGTCCCGCCGAAGGGCGGGATCATGCTCGTCAGCAACCACCTTGGCCTGATCGACCCCCTGCCGATTGGGCTTCGCCTTCGTCGCCAGATGCGCATGTTGGGCAAGATCGAGATATTTAATCGCTTTCTCCTGGGCGGTTTTGCGCATATGGCCGGCGCTGTGCCCATCCGGCGTGGCGAATCCGACCGCGAGGCGCTCGTGACCGTGCTGGATATGCTGAAATCCGGCGAGTGCCTGCTGGTCTTCCCCGAAGGCACGTACGCGCATGCGCCCATGCCGGTCGGCATGCTACCGCTCAAGACCGGGGCGGCGTGGCTGGCCCTGCGCAGCGGCTGTCAGATCGTTCCTGTCGGCGTCACCGGCGCCGAACGCGTCTGGCACTGGAAACGCGGTTGGCGTCCCTGGCGCCGTCCACGAGTCTCTATCGTCTTCGGCGAGCCATACCGGCTTGAGCCGCAGCCAGGCGCGCCGCTCAAGGCCGTATTGCAATCGGCGACCGCGGAGATGGCGCGGCGCATCGCGGACTTGCTGCCAGAGGGCTATCGCGGCGCCTACGCTGAACCTCGGGAGATAAACGTCCTGGCGCTGCCATCACTCACGGATTAGGGACCTTCGAGAAGATTTCATCGTAGCTGGAGATGAAGTGGAAGGCGCTGAGCGGCCAGAAGACGAGCACCGCTTTGCCGATGATATTCTGGCGCGACACCGCGCCAAACGTGCGCGAGTCGGCTCCAGCGCTGGGCATGCGGTCGTCGCCCATCACGTAGTATTGGTCGGCGCCGAGCTTCTGATTGATGAGCACGGGATTCTGCGATTCACCCTTGAGGGTGCTGATATATGGCTCGTTCAGCGTGTATTTATTCACACTGACCGTCGTCGCGGTGAGGGTGATCGTATCGCCAGGGACGGCGATGACGCGCTTGATGCTGAGCTGCTTGTCTGCGGGGCTGTAGAATACGACCACATCGCCGCGACCGGGTCCGCCGAAGAAGTAGGCCGCCTTATTCACCAGCACCCACTGCTCTCGGTCCTCAGGCAGTTGTGGCGCCATGCCGGCGTTGAGCGGAACCAAATACGCTTTGATGGTGAAATTGATGATCAAAAATGTGACGCCAATAAAGACCAGGACCTCGACGACCTCGCGCATGAGGTGCGCGCGTTGTTGCGCCGCGCGGTGGTTATAGGTTGACTGTGGCGCCTGTCGCATATTCTGCATATCATCCCTCGCGACGCCTCTCCGCGCCGCCAATGCCCTCTTTGACTCGAAAATCACTCGCGCCGTTACGGCGCCCAGTTCATTTGCCGACGCCCACAAAGACCTCGCTGTACGTCGGAATGCGGTGGATCGCGGTCAGCGGCCAGACTACCATCTCGGCTTTGCCAACGATGTTCTGGCGTGGCACCGCGCCAAACGCGCGCGAGTCAATGCTATCGCCGCGATTATCGCCCATCACCCAATACTCGCCGGAGCCGAGTTTGGTTGGAGGAATCACCTGTCCGTTCTCGTTCGGTCCCGTATCCGCTGGGTTGACGTACGGTTCTTTGAGGTCCACGCCATTGACCGTCACCGTGGTGTCGGTAAGCGCGATGGTATCGCCGGGAATCGCGATGATGCGCTTGATGTATTCCTCGCTGGGGCTGATCGGCGGGTGGAATACGATCACATCGCCACGCTGCGGCGCGCCAAAGAAGTACGCCAGTTGATTGACGATTACGCCTTGCTCCGACTGCAATCCAGGCTCCATACTCGGCCCGTGGATTGGCGTATATTGGACCGCGCCACGCACCGCCAGGAATACCAGCGCCGTCAGCAGCAGCGTCTCGACGACCTCGCGCAGGAGCGCCATCTGGCGCTGGCTCGCCTGTTTCGTGTTCGGCGGAACGATCTGCGTGGATGGCTGGGTGGACTGCACGGGGCCTCCATCGGCGTTGCGGTCGGCGTTGGCTTCGGCGTGTGAGACGCCTCAGAGTATAGCATAGGCGCCCATGGCGCCCCGGACGATCAGGCCAATCAGAATCACGCCAGACCACTCAGGCAGGCCATGCTATACTGCGGCGGAGCCTGACCCGCGCGCCCAAAAAGTGAGGATATATTCGGCATGACAGACATACCACGCCCGCTCTTGCTGATCGTGATGGACGGCTACGGCCTGAATCCGCGCACGGACGCCAACGCCGTCGCCCTGGCGACCAAGCCGAACCTCGACCGCATCGCGCGTGAGTGGCCGCACACCCAGCTCGCGACCTCCGGGCTGGCGGTCGGGCTGCCGGAGGGGCAGATGGGCAACTCCGAGGTGGGCCACATGAACATCGGCGCGGGCAAGCGGGTTCTGCAGGACTACACGCGCGTCAGCGCCGCCATCCACGACGGCTCGTTCTTCGAGAATCCTGCGCTGCTCCACGCCGTCGAGCATGCCAGGCGCAACGGCTCGAAGCTGCACCTTTGCGGCCTGATCGGCGATGGCGGCGTCCACGCGCACCAGAGCCACCTCTACGCCTGCCTGCGCCTCGCGGCGAACCATGGTTTAGAGCGTGTCTACATCCACGCCTTCACCGATGGGCGCGATACCTCGCCCTTCGGCGCGCGCGAGTACGTGACGGAGTTGCTCGCCCAGGCGCGCGAGATCGACGGCGAGCATCCGGCGCGCGTCGCCACGATCTCCGGACTCTACTACGCGATGGACCGCGACCATCGCTGGGAGCGCATCGCGCGCGTCTACTGGGCGATGACGCGCGGCGAGGGGCGTCCAGTAACCAATCCTGTCGCCGCTATCGCAGAGTCGTACGAGCGCAAGGTCACCGACGAATTCATCGAGCCATGCGTGGTGATGGAGGATGGACGGCCGGTCGCGCTGGTCGAGGCAGGTGACAGCGTCATCTACTTCAACTTCCGCTCCGACCGTGGCCGCGAGCTGACCAAGGCGTTCGTCCTGCCGGACCTGCCACCTTCGGCGGAAGGCAAGTTCGACCGC